>JBLHLE010000665.1:0-4999 GCA_047620805.1 Pirellulaceae bacterium | reverse complement strand
CGATGCCAATCGCTCCGTGAACCGTGTGTTGTAAGCATAAATGAATTCCTGGAAACCCGTTACAAAAAAAGCCGCTCGTAAGAGCGGCTTGATTGGTTCTTTTAGTTGGTCGCTCAAGTGTTAGCTTGCATGCTCGCTCGCCTCTGCACTTGAAAGTAGCAGATCAACTCGACAGCGCAAAGAATGCATGCGAGTGATTCGACCTACTTCTTGTCTCAACCTATTTCTTCTTCTCGTTATGAACTGTGTGCTTGCGAAGACGTGGGCTGTACTTCTTCAGCTTTAGCTTATCGCCACCTGATCTGCGACGTGCAGTGTAATTGTAATCGCCGGTTTCTTCGCATACGAGGAATACGGTATCCGCCTTCTTGTTCTTCTTTGCCATTGTGGAGGTCCCTAACTACTGAATCCCTGATAATTGTAAATAAAGCCGTCGTCGCCGAAAGGCAAACGCGCGTTGCTAGCGAATGAAGTGAACATACATCTGCACGCTCAAGTTCCAGATTGTAGCAAAAATGGGTGCATTCCGCCCAGGTCCGATACTGGGATTTTTCCCAGATAAGAACAGAATGCCATTCATACTTAGTCGCGTTCGCGCGAGCTCAACGTGAGAATTCTTTTTTCAAAATCCCGGGAATAGATTCGCTGGCCCGTATCGAATCTACCTGCGTTCCGTAAAGAACACCGTAAGTAACGCATAGAAAGCACTTTGCGTGGATTGGTTCCGCGCAAAGTGCATGCGTCACAATTTGCGCAATCTAGGTGAAAAACTGCGACTTTAGCGGGACGAGCCGTCCAATGTGCAAGCAACTCTGAACAGTGCTTGTCAAACAGTGCTTGTCAAACAGTGCTTGTTAAACGAGGCAAGACGAAACCTGGAGGAAACAGTGGAGCTGGCGAGGAACGACGAAAGCACCAAATCATAAATTCCAAACGAGCCTCGAACGTCAGACTCCCGAGGCCTTGCTGCTCGCTCAGCTGCTTTCACTCCAATTGATCGAAACTGTGGTGAAGAACCGTTCGCCACCTCTCTCAATTCCCAACACCTAAACTGCGCTATCGCTGCGCACATTGCGGAGCCACGAATGAACGCGAATACAGACTACAATCCGGCCCTCGACCCAACCAGATTTGAGATGCCGTCGCTGCGGCTGGCGATGCCGAGTTGGTTGGTAAGTCTATTAGTCCATGTGGTCATGTTAGTCGTCTTAGGCGTCGTTACGTTCGGGCCCAAGATGAGCGAGATCAAACGAATCTTGACTGTCGGGAGCACCGAGCCGGAAGACCCGCTGGAACCAATTCCCGCTGCCGTAGAACCAACGATTGATTTCACGATTAGTTCGGATCCCATTCTGCCGAATCCCGCTGTCATCGCGGCGGCGGCAACCGATTTTGCCGCACCGGCGATCAGCGCCGACGACATCGACGACATCGACGACATCGACGATTCGATCGGTGCCATTGTTGCCCAAACCACGATTAATATCGGCGGTGGTTCGACCGCAGCCATCGACCGAAGAATTGGAAAAATTACTGGAACAGGATCGCGCGACCGCGGTCGTGCTAGTCGCAAGCTCGTCTCTCTTAAGAACGGCGCGACTCCAGGAAGTGAAGAGGCGGTTGGACTCGCCCTTCGTTGGCTCGCCGAACATCAGTTACCGGACGGCAGCTGGAGCTTCGATCATCGGCATGGCAAGTGCCAGGGACGCTGTTCCAACCACGGAAAACTGGAGGACTCGCGCAATGGTGCAACGGGTTTAGCGCTGCTGACTTTCCTCGGCACTGGGAAGACGCACGTCGAAGGTGAATACAAGACCGTAATCCGCCAAGGGCTCCAATACCTCGTAAAAAACATGAAATCGGACGGCGGCTTGCACGAATCGGGCGGCCGTATGTACTCGCACGGAATCTGCGCCATTGTACTAAGTGAATCCTATGCGATGACGCACGACCGCAAACTCATGGCGCCAGCGCAAGCTTCGATCAACTACATAGTCGCGTCGCAAGATCCAGTTGGTGGAGGCTGGCGATACAACCCTCAGGATGCCGGCGACACGTCGGTTTTCGGTTGGCAATTGATGGCTTTAAAGAGCGCCCATATGGCGTACCTCGAAGTACCTCCCGATACCATCCGCAAAGCAATGAAGTTTCTCGAATCGGTACAAGCCGATTCGGGAGCGGCGTACGGTTATACCGCTCCAGGCAAGGGGATTGGTACAACCGCCGTTGGCCTGTTGAGCCGAATGTATCTCGGCTGGAAACACGACAACCCGGCACTGAAAACAGGTATCGAAAGTCTGAGTGACAGCGGGCCAACAAAAAACATGTACTACAACTATTACGCCACCCAGCTGATGAGGCACTACGACGGCCCACTTTGGAAAAAGTGGAACGATGTGATGCGAGATCAGCTGGTCAACAGCCAAATCAAAGACGGACACGCGAAAGGAAGCTGGTTCATTGAAGGCGGCGACCACGGCTCCGGCCCCGGTGGACGACACTACAGCACATGCATGTCCGCGATGGTACTGGAAGTCTACTACCGACACATGCCGATAATTGGTACGACGGCAGTTGAAGAGGATTTCCCACTGTAGGAATGATACAAGCAATCGAAGACTAGAAATCAGAAATACAAACCCGCTTAGGTGTCATACAGAACAACCGGGCGATTCGTCCAGACGATCGATTAGGCTTTCAGCCCGTCGACACCAAGTGAATCTACTGGCTCATGGAATGGAACTCACCGAACAGTTTTACGACGTGGCCATTCTTTACGCTTCAAAGACCCCACTTGCCGCTGAAACAGAGACGTCCCCACACAATTCGCTGTGGGGCCAGCCGCTGAACGGCCAGTCCCACTACGAATTGTTTGGAGAGGCAACATAACTAAGGTAATTTTCCGGAAACAGGCAATTTGTGTGGTCGGCGGTTTCGACAGTTTAGTCCGGCTCGGAAATTAGTTTTTCTGGGGAATAATATTGAACACGGATGTCGAAGTTAGCGGTGAGGGTGCAGTGTTTGCGCAGCTGAGCTGCCGGACACGAATCCTCTAACTCATTTCCACTGATTAACTTGCGTTGTCTCAGCTCGATCCAGTGAGGGAAGTTACTCCGGCTCAAGCCAAGTAAAATCCATCGATGGCGATCAATTTGAGTGCCGTAAGTACCCACTCTTCCTTGCGTTCGGGGAAAAATTGGGTAATTTAGTAGCTGCCAGTCCTATTTTATTTCTCCCGCGTTTTCGCAAACGTTACAGAGAAAAAAGAACTGGCTTTAGCGTCCCACACAGCAACAGACTTGTGACGGAGCAGAATGATTATGGCCGATCAACAATCGATGACCGACGGTGCGGCTAATGCAGAGCACAACGAGGATGGCGAAGGCGACGGAGAATACGAAGAGCAAAGCGGCGGCAATCGCATGATGTTTCTGGCGATGCCAAGCTGGCTTGTCAGTCTCTTCGTTCACGTAGTGATGTTGGTTGTTCTCGGTGTGATCACTTTGGACCCAGGTCTTGAGAGCGTCAAACATGTTTTGACGATCGGCACGGAGAAAGAAGAAATCGATGAACTCGAAGAGATCCAGGAAGAGGATATCACCGAGCCCATCGAAGTCCAAGCCGACGCGAGTGAGATGGAAGTCGTCCAGGAAGAAGAAGTTGTTCCCACGGACACTCTCGTTCCTGCAAACGACCCCGATGTTGCTGCTGTGCACGTCGAAATCACTGCTAACTTCAGCCAACGTACTGCTCCACGTAACGACCTCATGCGTGAAATCGGTGCTCTCACCGGTTCGGGTGTTGATGGTCGTGGTGCTGCTGCTCGAGGCAAAATGGTTGCCCGCTACGGTGGTACCAAGGGCAGTGAAGAAGCTGTTGCTTTGGCACTCAAGTGGCTCGCCGAACACCAACTACAAGACGGCAGCTGGAACTTCGATCACCGTCAAGGTCGTTGCCAAGGTCGCTGTAGTCACCAAGGTTCTGCTGCTCAAGCTCGCAATGGCGCGACTGGCCTGGCTTTGTTACCGTTCCTGGGTGCAGGTCACACGCACTTGGAAGGCGAGTACAAGGATACCGTCCGAGCTGGTTTGTACTACTTAATGAACAAGATGAAGCCCGATGGAAGTCTGCACGAAGCCGAAGGCTCCATGTACTCCCACGGTATTTGCTCGATCGTACTCTGTGAAGCATACGCCATGACTCACGATCGCGACTTAATGGCTCCTGCTCAAGCGTCGCTGAACTTCATCGTCGCCGCACAAGATCCTGTCGGTGGTGGCTGGCGTTATCAACCCAAGTCACCTGGCGACACGTCGGCAGTAGGCTGGCAGCTGATGGCTTTGAAGAGTGGTCACATGGCATACTTGCACGTACCACCACAAACGATCCAAGGTGCCATCAAGTTCCTCGATTCAGTTCAGCAGGACAGTGGTTCCAAGTACGGTTACACGACTCCGGGTGCTGGTCGTGCCACAACTGCAATTGGCCTACTTTCGCGAATGTACCTGGGCTGGAAAAAAGATAATCCTGCTATCGAACGCGGTGTAGAATTCCTCGGTGCCCTCGGCCCTAGCGGCAACATGTACTACAACTACTACGCAACTCAGGTCATGAAACAATCCGAAGGTGAGCCATGGAAGAAGTGGAACGTCGTCATGCGTGAGCAACTCGTCAACTCGCAGGATAAGACCGGTCACCAAAAAGGGAGCTGGCACATGCAGGGAGGTGGCGATCACGGTAGCGAACGAGGTGGTCGTTTATATCAAACGGCAATGGCCACGATGGTCTTAGAAGTTTACTACCGTCACATGCCGATCTATCAAAAGCAAGCGTCGGAAGAAGACTTCCCTCTCTAAGCCGCTGCCAACAGAACCAAACCACAAAACGCCTCGCACCTGCGAGGCGTTTTTTTGCGCGCGCGACCAATCGAATGCGAGTCCGTGAACATCCAGAAGGGGAGGGAAGGGAAGGGAAGGGAAGGGAAGGGAAGGGAAGGGAA
>JBLHLE010000664.1:0-5003 GCA_047620805.1 Pirellulaceae bacterium | reverse complement strand
CACCTGCTCCATGTACGGCAGGATATGTGGAGCCCAACCCCATCCTGGCAGCCCCTCCTCGGGGTCCGGGTTACCAGCGTCGTCAAATGCGACCCAGCCTGGAGGCAGTGAACGAAAGTTATCGTGGTAGATGTGGAGCGCAATTCCAATCTGTTTAAAATTGTTGTTGCATTGCGTGCGGCGAGCAGACTCGCGAGCCGCTTGTATGGCTGGCAATAGCATCGCCACAAGTATGCCGATGATCGCAATCACCACTAACAATTCCACCAGCGTAAAAGCTCGGCGTTTCATAATATCCTCTTAGCGTTCTTTTGCTGCGCAATCTGTATTTACGACAGTACGCAGATTTGATGACATGTTTGAAATGACATTCAATGCTGACATTAATTCCAACGCGCAGAACTAGTTGTGCGGTGCTGGATCAATCAGTGAACGTAGACTTCTAGCGGGGTGAAGTCAGAGGATTCGCGGAGGACCGCGGGCTTTTTTAGATTGAAGTAAGCGTAATGGACCGGCGATACAACGCTGGTCTATCGAGTCCTCAAGTCCAGTGATCGCGACCGATGTCACGTCGTACTGAACGCTGACGGGCGTTTGCAAATACCGGCAAATCAAACAGTCGTGATCGCCGTGAACTGCTACAGCATACCAACCCGCTGGGTTCTTAGCTTGCTTGTCGCTGTCACAGGAATGGCTCTCACCTGAATGGCCGTGGCTGCAACCACCGCCATGAGAATGATCGCCATGAGAATGATCGCCATGAGAATGATCGCCATGAGAATGATCGCCATGAGAATGATCGCCATGAGAATGGTCGCCATGAGAATGATCGGCGAGCGAGTGCTGATGAGAACAACCGAAGAGGCCGTGTAGCGCAGGCGCAGCGGCGGCAAGAATGCCCAATTGGACAATCAAAATCCAGACCGAGATATCTCGCAAACGCCGAATCAATGTGCTCTTTCTCTGTTGCTCAACAAAACAGGAGCCGTGAATTCCAAGCTCCCGTGCCTACATTAGGCAATTGTCCTACGAAATAGGCAAGACATTGGATCGGAAAACCCTGAACATTCGCGGAATGCTAACAACACATTACAATTGAAGCAATGGCAGCATCAACAATTACCGATACGTGCTAAGCGCTTGTTAGCAATCGCTTTAAACGGAAAGGCATTGGTTTTTGCAGCAAGCTCAGCTAGTGCGAGTTTCTCGATCTGAGGTTCTATCTTTTCTGCTTCGCAGCGGTAGAAAAGAACAAGAACGCCCTATCTTGCGTCAGCGGCCTTGAGCTGCCAGTTCTCGTCAAAAAAATTCGCCTCAACTACTTCGCCTGGCCAGAGGCTATTTGGAGCCGTATCGACATTGATCACTGCCCAGTCGGGAAGTTTGGAGACCTGTCGAGCATTGTTGAGATATGCGAATTCGCGAAAAGTAAAACTACTATTGAGAACAACGTAACGCTTTGGGTTGAGCGGGTTGGGATAGATAGCGATCAAAGCATGATTGTCCGCCGCAAACGTTTTCTGGTCTACGCGGATTCCTGTGGCTTGCCATAGAATTGGCAGGCGGTCGGCGACCTTGGCAAGAAAGGCGTTGCTTTGAAAATCGCCCCACAGAATCAGATTTGAATTGGCGATATCTTGTTCTGTGACTTCCGAATCTTTCTTGACGCGAGCGTCGCCGCGGAAGTGACGGCGCCAGTGAACGATCGCTCGCTCCAATTCTGCGTCCGCCCAGGCGGAAATCTTTTCATTGGCGGCTTTGCCGGTCGGCTTAACGAAGATGAAGGAGTCCATGAACGCATCGTCAACGGGACCTTGCAGGTCGTGTCGCTTTCGCAGCTGGTCTGTGGTGCGGGCACCAAGTCTCCATTGGTTACCGTCGCGATGCAGCTTGACGTGCAACGAACGATCGGAGAGCGGTTTGCCTTCGCGCGTAACCGTTTGGTCATCGATCACTATTCCCACATTGCTTGCGGGCGAAAACGGAAACCAACCCGAGGGGAAATCTATCGACAAATCCGTTACATTCTTGGTGGTAATGTTTATGCGAGGCTGAGTCGTAACATGAGCCTCAACGTTTGCTGCTTCCCAATGCTCGCCAAGTCCGTCGATGGTCAGCCAGTGCATTCGGTTGTACTTCAAAGTGTATGTGGTTAGCGACACCTTCTGAGGCATCTGCTTCCGTCCCTTGGCGGCCAAGCTGTCCAATCTGTTTTCCACAATGACCTTGGAATCTGGGTGGTAACTATGTTTTGTTTGCGGGCCAATAATGTGAACGAGCTTAATGTCGTGCGTTGCGAGTGCTTCTTCCATTACATCCGCAGCCTGCTTTTGGATATCGAGTTCTCCGCTGTAAGCAACCGTGGGGCAATGGAGCAAATTCTTTGCCCACAGGTTACAGTCGTACATTCGCCAGAGCTTTTTCTCATACCAAGTTGGGTTGAGTGTCTCCTTTTGAAAGAAGTCGAGAAACCGTGGTGTTTCCGAAAATCCCGCGCCGGGGTTCGCCGCGAACCAGCGGTCGGAATAGTGGACAGCGAATTGCCAACAGGCGGCACCGCCCATTGAAAACCCGCGAACGCTAGTGCGATTTTCGTCGACGCGATAACGACTCCGAACTGACTCCAAGCCCTCCAGCACATCGACTTCACCGGCGAACTTGAACGCATTGGAGTAGCGACCATAAGAATGCAAGACGATGGCATCGGCGGGTGCGAACTGACCAACCTGCCTTTGCCTTTGGTTGAGGAAGCTTACTTCACTGAGCGTTTCCCCGCGTCCGTGAAACCAGATATCGACTCGATATTTTCGAGCCGTTTGATGGGTATAGGACTGCGGAATCACAAGTCCGTAAGGTTGAACGCTGCCGTCAATTTTGGAGGTGTAACCACGAACGACCAGTCCCCGCTCGTCGGTCCAAGGCGCTTCGCCACGGAGCAAGGCATCCGCTCGGTCAGCGCCCTGACTTAGCAGCTGTTCGGCAGCGGCGATCTCTCTCGCGTTGAAGAATTCCTGATGTTTGAGCGCGTCGTGGACTGCGCGATAGAAAATCACCACGTCGGGAATGAGGCTGGCGATGTGAGTTTCACTTCGTTCTCGCAGAGCCGCGATTTTCGTCTGCAGATTGGCTAATCCGGTTTCGAGTTTTGTTCGCTGCTGGGCTGTGACTTCTATTCCAAGTCGCGGGACTCGGCGAACATTTTCCGCAATATTGTCTGTGGGGCCGTCGGCTTGAGATACGGACAACGGAATTAGCAGCAAGAGAAGTGCGCGCGTGCGTGACATGGTGTAAGCCTGTGAAACGAGTCGTTATCAAGATTGAACGATCCGTTAATGTAGCACGCCCGGCGGTCAGATTAAATCGGCTTTCGATATTTATGGTGTCGACACAAGAACGAAAAGCGGCTCGACGGGTGGGGGGTCGTCGAGCCGCTAAGCCAGGACCGAGGCTGTATTGGCTGCGGGTTACAACCAATGATTCAGGTCGCAGTTACCAAGGACTGCGAATGTAATACACTCCAAATTGGTCAGTGTGACTTGGCCATTGTGGAGTCGGTTGAAAACCCTGCTGAGCGCCACCGTGCGACTCGTATTGACCCGGGTAGTTTCGCTGAAACTGATGATAGATCGGTCGCACTTCCGATTGAGCCACGCCCCACGACCACGAAGTAGACATGCGAGCAGTCGGCGGTACAACCAACGGCAATGGTGCACCCCATTCCTCTTGATAGTACGGCCCATGCCATGCGCGGGTGCCTTGGTAGTGTTGGGCCAACCGTTCGCCGCGTCGCCAATTTTCAGCTTGGACAACATTGCTGATCGTGGCAACTAACAAAAGGGCGAGAAGAGGTAGTAGGTACTTTTTCATCATTGGTTTCCTAGTTTCAAGCAAACTCTGTTGATCCATTCGCGGCCGGCAAGCCCGACGATTCTTCAATCGAATACTCTTAGCGAGGAATCTTCACCCACGACATAAAGTGGTCCGCCATTGTCTTCAGGGGTGGAGCGTAATATCGCACGTGCGTTCGAGTCAGCCCTCGACCTTCATCGTAATACCGGTGATAGGTACGACTATGAGGGTACATGTATTCGTGTGGCATGAACGGTTGGTATGTGTAGTAAGTGTGTCCGACGTGAGCTGGAACCGGCAGCGGAGCAACGTAAAGTTGAGCCGATTGAGTTCCGCACTGTGGGGCTTGGTAGTAGTTGTAGAATAGGTCGGGTTGACCGTATTGGTGCGGCTGGCAAGCGGCACCGTTGCCACAACGTCCGCCACCGTTTCCGCTGCCGTTTCCGCTGCCGCGACACCTTGATCCTTGGCAATCGCCAAAGAAATGAGCCGTACGACGGCAAGCAGCACATCGAATTTCGTCGAACAAAGAACCATCGCCGTCGCAAGTCGCGCCGCATGAGCCGCACGAATTGCACTGAGCATAAACTTGGTTCTGTTCGGTGACTCCGCTAACCACAACTAGCATGGCTAGTGAAGCTAACATTAAGCGCGACAGGATTCGAAACATCGAATCGCTCCTTTTGATGACGGTATTTTGACTCCGGGCGCAAACCGAAGACCCTGGCTAGGTGGGCTCTCTATTCTGCGACATCCGAACGGCGCATACAGAAAAAGAGACAGATAGGGTATGTTGTTATGTGAATTCGACGGTCCGAATTCCGAAGGTGTGTTTGTCGAGGTGGGACGAGGAAGAATCCCCGCTAACACAATTAGTCGTCAAGTGACGGTACTGCCGGTGAATGTTTATGTACCTATTGTCAAAAATGACGCAACTCTAACGACAGTAACACTCAAAGGACGGCCGCAGGAAGCGCAAAACCGATGCATTCCGCAGAGCTTAACACAGCTGTAGCTCCGCCAGCCAACGACAAGCTCCACTCTCAATGGCCAGTCGTCTGCAACTCAGCAATAATACGCTTCGTCCGTAAAGCAGACGTTTACCTTGGCCTCGGACTCGTCGCGTTGCACTGCAAGTTTCTGGTGGAAATATT
>JBLHLE010000663.1:0-5006 GCA_047620805.1 Pirellulaceae bacterium | reverse complement strand
GGCGACGAGCCGGGTCCGCGCCAATGATCGCACTTAAAATCGCGTCTCTCCCAAATCGTCTCAGCCGTTTCGGTGTTCAAACAAGCTGTTCCGTACTTCCCGAAATGTACATAGATACGACCCTCTTCAACAAACGCTGTGCAGGACGCGTAGCTATTAAACGCGTGGCAAAAATCTGGCTTTTCATTCGAGAATACGACGCGGTCGTGAATGACCTTGCCAGATTCGGCGTCGACGCAAACGACGCTCATCTTCGTCCCGTCTGCAGGAGCGTTTGTCAACCATATCTGGTTCCCCCACGCGACAGGTGACGACCACGCCTTGCCGGCCATTGGAATTTTCCAGCGAACATTCTCGGCCTCACTCCACTTCACCGGAAGTCCCTTAGCCGCGGAAAACCCGTTTCCCTCGGGCCCCAAGTATTGGTTCCAGTTTTCAGCGCCACAAGCGACGGTTACGCCGAAACAAAACAGCAGCGAAGCAACGCGAAACGCGATATTCATGTTGGAATCTCTTGGCAGGAATGGATCGAGTTGTAGATCAACAACGATAGTAATGCAGCGCGAATGAAATAACAAACTTGAAGTCGCAGATTGTAAGTGAAAGGGGACTCTCGAAGTCCATTAGCTGGCGGTGTAGTAGCGATTTAGCCGCGTGAAGAACAGCCCGCGTTCCTTTACGGGTTGCCCCAAAGTCTCGCTCCAGTAGTTCGCATAGGCATGCAACTGTCGACCGTAATACGAAACGAATTCGTCGACGTTGCTTTCAGTCACGTCGTCCGTTTTGTAGTCCACGATTACCCAACCGTCTTCTTCCTTAAAGACGAGATCGATTACTCCGCGAACCAGCGTTGGTATTTCTCGATCAGCCAACCGACATTCAAAGGGCACTTCGGCGAGAACTCGTTCCGATTCGTTTGCGCGCTGCCAAATATCTGACTTGGCGACAGCGCCGACGGCGGCGAGCATTTCCATCACGCGCTCGCTCCCCAATTCCAACTCGCTCGCCAGCCGCTCCGCAATCGGCTTGAGGTCCGCCTTCTTGTTCTTTATTCGCAACTCAAGTAATTCGTGGATCGCCGTACCCCAGCGATGACCATAATCGCCCGAGGCTTGCCAAGTGGGCCGTCGCTCCGATTCCAGAGCAGACGTTTTTGCAGCAACCACATCGTAACTGCTTGCCAGAGTCCGACGCCAACTCGCGACAATCTTCGCCTCGGTCTCCTCGCGAGATCCAAAACTTGTCGTTTTGGAAACAAGTGGCCGCGGCTCAGCAGCCTGAGCAAGTTCGAGCGACTTTGCATCAGACAAATGCGGTGTCAAAAACTGCCACGCGGATTTACCGTCGTAGCCGTTGGTTGTGATTACCAATTGAGATGCCGCTCGCGTGCAAGCAACATAGAGTAATCGCAATGACTCACCCTCTTGAAATAGCGTCTCTTCTGCTACTTTCTCCTGCCAACCCGCTGGAATCGCAATCGGTACTGTCCTTTGCCGTGGACGCTCACCTTCGGTGCGTTGGATACCGATGTAGCCCAATGTTTTGTCTCCCGAGCGATCGACATGAAACTTCACGGAACCGCCCCCTTTGGAAAAAGCGCACGCCAGAAAGATGACCTGTGATTCCAGCCCTTTCGCCTTGTGCAAGTTGATCAAGCGAACTGCGGATTCTGCAGGCGGCAGCACTGTTGCTCCCTCGGCCTCAACGCCAGTGGCGATTCTTTCGAGGTAAGTGATCATGTCGATCGCGGAATCAAAATCACCGCTCTGACTACGGAGCCATTCCAACGCCTTCAACAGTGCTCCGCAGCGAACGTTTCCGTCGACGTGAGAAACCGCAGCGGCCAATAATCCAAGATCGGAGCAGATCCGTTCTGCTGCCGCGGGAAACGGCAAACTTCTCAGCCACAGCATGTATTGCGAGAAACGCGAGTTGATTCTCTCTAACTTGCCCTTCAATGTTGGCTCGAGCTCAGTGGGAATCGGAACGCCATAGCCCAATCGACCGCAATGAGATTTAATCTCGTACAATTCGCGATCGCTAAATCCTAGCCCATCACCGCGCAGAACAGCGACATACGGGAGCGGGTTACGGGGGTCATCCACGGCGTGCAAGACGTCGATTAACATTTGCAGTTCTTCGCTATCGGCAAAAGCGTTCCCGCCCGACACAACATTCGGCACGCCGTATCGATCCAGCGCGCGAGCGTAGACTTGCAGCGGTTCCTTTACCTTGGTGATGATCATAAAGTCATCGGGACGGGCTGCGGGTGACATCCCCTGCTGAAGTTGCCGTTGCGTTCTTGGCACCGTCCATTTTTCGTTCAATGCGTTGCAAATGTAGCGAGCAATCTGCTCGGCTTCCCATTCCATCGATTCGTCTTTTCTCAGATCTGCTGGAACGTCCAGCCGATAAACACCATCTAACTGCGCCGTGTCGTCGGGACGGCCTTCCTCTAGTAACGAATAAGCGGGCGAGTAAGTATTCTCGCTGCTTGGAAATGCCTCACTAAACACTTCGTTGATCCAATTGCGAACTTTGCTTGTCGTACGAAAGGTTCTCGTGAGCGGCAACACTTCCCCGTCGCTTCGCAAAACCAATTGTTTCATTTGCGAATAAGTAACGATATCCGCGCGGCGAAAACGATAGATGGATTGCTTCGGATCGCCAACGAGAAACAAACTGCCCGAGCAGAGATCACACTTTCGCCATTCCGTTTCCTCGTGATTTGACGACACCAGGAAGCTGATAATTTCCGCTTGAACCGGATCCGTATCTTGAAACTCATCGACCAACAGGTGAGTAAACCGGCTCTGAAAGTACTCTCGCAATTGTGAATTTTCGCGGAGTGCTTCTGCCGTCTGCAGCAGCAGCCCATTAAAGCTGAGTCCGCCTGCAGCGCGGCGAAGGTGTGCTAGTTCAAGTTGCGCTTGCTGTAGTATCTCAATAATAAATCGATAACGGTACTGGTACCACTTCGTCAGGGCGGGCTCGATTACGTGTTCGCGAAACTCCGCCCAGGCGACCTTTTCAGCTTTGGCGATCTTCTTATCTGCCCAACATTTCTGAGTTACGCCAGCCTCTTTTCGAGTGAACTCCTCCACCAACGTATAAAACTGTCCCCGCCGTTCCCACTGAATATCCTTGCTACGTTTTACAATTTTTTCAAACCGGTCCATTGCCGAGTCGGTTCCGCGTTCAACTGGAAACGCCTTGCTCAACATTTCTAGTCGATCGACATACGTTCTCACTTCAACTCGCAAAGCGTCGGTATCGAGTTCGACATCCTGCCCAGCTGGCCACTCGTCGACGTCGGGATAGTTGACGAAATTCTCAAAACAACCTTTGAGCTGATTTGTTTCCAAACCAAGCTCTTCGATGTCGTCCAATCGACCGTCGCCCTTGGCGTGAAGATCGTCAATGAAGGTTCGCCAAGCGTCCTCGCGCATCTTGAGATCTTCAACTTCGTCGATCTCGCGAAATCCCGGATCGACACCAGCTTCGATCGGACGCTCCCGCAGCATCATGCTGCACAACGCATGAAACGTGCCGATGAAAACCGCTCCAATTCGAGGCAACGCAATCCGCAAACATTCAATTTCTTCCGCCGTCCTGGTAACGTCGTCGCAAGCTCTCCGCAGCTCGGCATTAAATCGATCGCGAAGTTCGGCCGCAGCCTTGCGGGTGAACGTCACCGCGACCAGTTGATTAACTTGACAGACTCCGCGAGCGATCAGATTCACCATCCGCCCGACAATGTTCGTCGTCTTTCCCGTCCCAGCAGATGCCTCCACCATGAAGTTGACATCGAGCCGATTGAGAATCAATTCGCGGCTCTCGGCGTCCGAACGGGGTTCACTGTTGTGCTGGATAGCCATCTATTTATCGTCTCCGTCTACATTTCGGAGTTTGTCGAATGGCTGCAAAGCCGGATTCGCTGCGGCAGACAACATGGTGTTGGTATTCAATGCGACGAGCTTTGGATCACCGCAAATCTGTTGATAATCGCAGAACCTGCAATCGTCGGCATTGTCGGTTGCGACAAAACTTCCAGCAGAGATCAAATCGCAGATTGCTCGCATTATTTCGTCGCCCGTCTTGAGTTCAGCGCGAGTCCATTGCAGTCGTACTTTGTTCGCTCGCGGATTGGGGAAGAAGTAGCCGAACTGCCGCACTTCGACTTTACCTCCCGTCGTTTCACTCAACCGATGCCGCAACATCCCAACATACAAGAAGGGCTGCAGCTTGCGTCCTTGCTGAAATGGACTCTCTTGGCTGAACGCGTAGCTGGACCCCGATTTGTAATCCCAAATATTGCAAAAAGTCGCACCAGCTTCTTCAACGCGATCGATGCGATCGATCATTCCTCCCATCTTGAGCTGACGACCATCCGACAGCGGCACGAGAACTGGCGCTGCGCAGCTAACTTCAGTTTCGGGCAATTCGCCACCGACTCCAAGTGACGCTTCCAAAACCCATGGACGAGCCCCCGTTTCTTTGCAGTAACGCTCGTCTTCTCGCAAGTAGATCTCAATCGTCTTTTCCAACTCTTGAACTTGTCGCTTGAACGCGTCTTCGTTGGGGATTGGGTAGTTCGCACGGTATTCATCGATGTGCTCGTGCAGTAATTTCCGCAGCCGCGGCAAGTCGCGAGTGAACTCGGGAACGAGTTCTTCAGCTGTGAGCTCGCGCAAGAATATTTCAAATACACTGTGAATCAACGTGCCGAATACCATTGGGGTTAACCAACGGTCGAAATCAATTACCAATTGATCGGGAGCGTTGATTCCCAAACCATATCGAAAAAAGAATCGCCGGGGACATGTGCCGAACGTCTCCAAACGACTCGCCGACATTCGCGGGGCGTCCCCGCGAGTAGGATCCAAGTTGATCCCAGCGTCGGGTACAAAACCGTCGAATTCGCCAAACTCTGCCGACGCAATTGCCTGGACCGCTACGCGTCGATCTGCAAAATGCGGGTTGTGATCTTCGAGCAGCTGCAAACG
>JBLHLE010000662.1:0-5008 GCA_047620805.1 Pirellulaceae bacterium | reverse complement strand
GACGAAGAGCAGATAGAATGTCACCAGGCCGCTCTTTGTCCAGACTTCGACGGTCGTGAAATCGATCGCAGCTAGTACGTCCCAGTGGCTTTTCAGAAACGTCTCCCAAGATCCTGTGCAATTGCGTTGAGGAGCCGGTTCGATGCCGTGGGCCTTGAGAATGTTGCCCACAGTCGAGTCGCAAATGTGATAGCCGACCTTAGTCAGCTCGCCTTGGATTCGATCGAAACCCCAACTTGGATTCTCTTTGGCAAATCGCACCGTCAGGTCAACGATCACTTTGATTCATGCGTCTCCCGGCTGACGATTCGGGGAGAGGCGCCGCCCGCTTGGTGCAGTGTCTCCGCAAATGACGACACTCCGGGATATTATGTGCTGCCGTCCGGGATTTTCCGACTTTTTCTTTGGCGATAAAGTAGTCGCGGTCACAATACCGCGACTACGCCCCGTTATGCTACGTCAATCATCGTCGTCCCCGAAGAACTTGAGCAGAATGCCACCGGTAATTCCCGTGGCGAGCGGAGACCATGGGACGCCAGTGATATCGATACCAAAGATTCGTCCGAGTACAACGTCAATGATCGCGAACAGAATCAATAGGATCCCAATCCAACGTAGTGCGGTTGCAAGTCCTTCGGGCACTCCCATTTCAAACCCCAATTCTGATCGTCTGCTGTGTAGTGACTCGGAACAGAGTCTATCCAACACAATCCCCTAAGACAAGCATTTGCTTTAACGCGGCGATCGTTTGCATGTTAAGTCGACCGGACTATATGTTGCATGCTTTCCTCTTTGTAGAAGAGCGAAGTAGAATTGTCCTGTACATTGATTAAAATCGGTCCCCGACCGACAGGTAGCTCCTAATACGTCCATCTTAAGTTTTCCGAAGACTTCTATCGAGGTTAAAATTGCGAATTCGATTACGCAAAAGCTTGATATACTTCGCCGCCGTTGCGCTGTGTGTGTTACTTACCCGATTTGCTATTATTGCGTCGTCCAATGAAATTGGATGGGAGACAGTGGCCGCACACTGGATTGCTATGCCGCTATCGTCGGTTGGAATGCAAGCTACTCCTCTCGCTGAGAGAGAACCTAGCGAACAGGCAAGTTTTTGGCTCGCGGAGACCGATCGAGTCGTCGACCGCTACCCCGATTCGCCTGAACTTTTCATGGGCGCCGCTTGGATGCTCGACTCGCCGAACCCAGGATTTTTCAAGAACCACGTGCGTCAGTCGAAGCGTCCACAACTTGGGCCGAGTTACAACCGCGAGTCAATCGACCAAGCCAACGCCAAATTTCACGACCGCTGCCGGGAACATTGTGTTGCACTGGCCGCTAAAGCCACTAAACTCGATCCGAGTTCTGTCGAATTGTGGCGATTCCGCGCGTTGTTACTTTTTGAAAGCGACGCTTTTTGGGGCCTGTCAGCCGTTGATCCGCGAGTCGAGAACTGGCTCGAAATACTCGATCAATGCAGCTCTCATGACAAGGGAAACGCTCTCTACGACTATTTGGCGGCGTTAACTCTATGGAATCAATCAGGCAGCTACAAGTACTCACGCGAGCATGACCAGCGGGTTCTGAAGATCAACGATGAAGCCGGTTTTGCTTTAGGCACGGAACGATACCAAGAGGCATTGAAAAAGAAATACTTGGCGATTGGAGAAAGAGGATACCCTGTGATCTCCAAATTCTTGAGTCACTGCCGGCTGTCAAAGAACCAGCAGAGCAGTGCCGCTCTAAGTCGCCGAGTAACGGTTCGTCATTCGATCTTTTTTGCTCACCTCTGGCGATGGCAGAAAGTGCGAGCTGATTCTGCACGCCACAACGGTGACGTCGAATTGGAGCTTGAACTACGTTCGGAGATTCTTCCGTTCTTTGATCAAGCGATCATCACTGACGAAACGTCCGCGCTTACCGTACTCACTTCCTGGTACAGGTTGAGAACCTCCACATACCGTCAGATTCAAAAATCATTGAAAGATCATCCTGAATATGCCGCGAAGATAAACCTCAGTTCGATTCGCGCGCGCGAAAAAGAGTTGCAGATTGAGTCGGCAACCATAGTTGCCGCTTTGACTAAGTTGCGCGATGAGAGGTACCCGCCGCCGGTGCAGTCTGCAACAGCCACAGCTATTTCAACGGCCTCGGGTTCCTCCACGGCGATGCTCACCATCATAGGTGGTTTCACACTCGCATTCGCGACAGTGCTGTGGCGGTTACCTGAAGAAGACATCGGCCTTGGTCAAATCCGACATAGCATCGTTTGGATCCTGGGCTGCGGCGGGTCGTTTGTAATATTGGGCATGGCTCCGGCTGAGATGATTTCACGCGAGATACAGACTTACTCAGTGATTATTGCGACATGCCTGATCGCGCTCGTCGTGGTGGCAACAGCTATTTGGTACGTCCCTGAGTTCCTACGCAAACGACGATGTCGATTCAAATTGAAGACACTGTTCGCGACTATGACAGCCGTTGCCGTATTTGCGGTCCTGTGGCCACTGGTCGTCGACCGAGCGATGAGAATCACCACGAGTCTTCCGGAACTTTGGGTACAAGCGAAGGGCTGGAACAACATGGACGCCGATGTGCTGCGGAAAGCAATGAGAATAGAGGCTGGAACGCTAGTTTGGGCAGCGATTCAGTGGCTCGCTTATGCTGGCCAATTTGTCGGCCTTTCGATTTCACTGGCCCTAGGCGGCTGTTGGCTCATGATCTCCGCAGCGCGAAAGTCGCAGACCAACTTCTTCATCTACTGGACGCGAAATGTACGAGCGCGTTGGTCGCAACTATTCAAGTCGGTGGGACAATCGGCGATGATTGCATCAATTTGTTGCCTAGCGATCTACCTCTTCACTGCCCCACATGCCATACGTGAATCGGAACTCCAATTTCAACACAACATGCGCTACTGTCGCAACCCCGCTGCACACTACGAGGAAATCCGCGCGACGCAAGCGAAGATCAAGACGTCAAAGCAAGCGATGTCGAAAATTCGCGAACGAATTCAAGTCGAGCTGAATTATCGTAAGCAATTTCAGAAGAGCGAGGTGCGTTAAACCACTACCGGTGTAGTGGTCCACCGACTTTTGGCATGGACAAGCTTACACCAATGCCCGGACGAAAACGGCTAGAGCATATCCGAGAAACGCCAGCCTGAACAACGCGATCCTCGACCACTTGGTAGGTTTCAATACAAAAAGTGACGACCGCGCAGACTCAGTTCGTCGTCAGTCGCCTGTTCACGCTCGTTGTTCATTGTCCGCCCAAAATAGCTATTGTAGGCAACCATTTTTGTGCTCGGGCGGGACTGTCTGATAAGATGAAAGGCGAACGTCTGCGGGGCCGATTGCAGCGGTGCCGCAATATTGGCTTACGTCCCCGATAGAATCGACTAACCAACGATTCGCAGTCGATTTTCACTTTCGCCGGAATGACTGTCGCCGGATTCGCCCTCGCTTTGCGCGTCGTGTTCGATGAGTAGCTTCAGAACGAATGCGACGTGAAGTCGGAGATTGTAGAACTCTTCCATGTAGGAAAGTGGTACTGTGACTTCGGCGAGTTCCTTTTCCAGGTTCTTGATGTTCAGAATTTCCTCTTGGAAATCTGTGCTCGGGTGGGCGTCGCGGCGTTTTTGATCGACGTCGCGCAGTACTTTGTACCAGCGGTAGATTTTGGAGCGAATTCGCCAACGGTAAACAGGTGGCGCCACTTTTAGCAGTGGTATCAATAGCGTACACATCGGCAGCAGTACTAGCTTCACTCGGTCGAGCCAGGCGGCGAGCCAAAACGGTAGGAAGCGATAGAATATTGACGGACCCGCTCGGAAGTAGCGGCGGGCGTCCGTATTCAACGGATAATCCACGAAGTTGGGAGACGGGAATCGTTCGGATGATGCCAGTAAACCTCCTTCTAAGTGCACTTCTTCAACGGTTTGAAGCAGTAGCGGTATCAAAGCGTGGTGTAAGTCCGCTCGCGCAACTAAATTCGCTGCCGGCGCTAACAGAACGATATCGCGTGAAGGAATGTTGCGATCGAAGTCGCTCAAGCCCTCGGGAAAGGTGACACTGGAAAGGAATTTGTATTTTCGCTGGTACGCGGCAGCGCGGCGGAAGTTTACTAGCTCCATGCCGTCGGTTTGAAGCAGGTCGTGTACATAAGAGGTACTTGCTGACGTTACAAAGAACGCAGCGTCGATTTTGCCCGACTTCAGTCCGGCGATCGTCGCAGCTGTATTCCAGGCTAGAAGTTCCGTATCGTCGTTCGACGTCTCGCCTGCGATCGCATTTTCATCGAGAAGTTTCAATGCGATTTCGCGAGTTCCGCTCCCTTTCGCCCCGACCGAAATCCGTTTACCTCGCAACGATTCGAGGTCGTCGATCGGCTCTTCGGATCGGACGAATACCCACACGGGCTCGAGGTAGAGAGCGGCCAGCGATTCGAGTTCGTCGTCGCCTGTTGGTGTGGCGGTGCCACCCTGCAGTAGTGCCAAAGAAATTTGGTCGTCAGAACGAAGCAGCTGATTGTTCTCAATCGATCCCGCTGTGGGTCGCACTTCGACAGCGATTCCCTCTTTCGCGAGGATCTCTCGATAGCGATTAGCGAACGCGAAATACGCTCCCTCTTCACTGCCAGTGGCAATTACAATTTTGTCCGGCACGCGGGGACCGAGTAACCACGGCGTCGCAAGAAGTGCCGAAATAGAAACGATGATGGCGGGCAACCATAACCCTAGACTCCGCCGCTTCTTAGTCGACAGAGTCTCGGTCGACAGAGTCTCGCTCGATTTGTTTCCAGTCACATTAGGCCTCGCGAAAAGATGGTTCAACACGAGGCGACTTATAGTGAAGTTCAGCGTGCACCGCAACGTCAGTGGCACCGCTAGCAGTGAGGGTCCTGGCATCTTAGAGCGTTCGGGAATTTAGGCTGACAATAATCTTTAGGCGCGAAAATCTTTAGCCGCGAAAATCACTAGACATGAATTCCCCATCGCGAGTACTATCCC
>JBLHLE010000661.1:0-5009 GCA_047620805.1 Pirellulaceae bacterium | reverse complement strand
CCAAGTATCCGACCTGATCGGTCTGCGGTACCAGCCCCCTTTCGACTATTATTACAAAACTCAAGCCGACGACTTGGGCGAGTTGACGACGGGTGAAAGGGAACACGTCGCTTGGCGAGTTCTCTCGGCCGACTTCGTAACCACGGACAGCGGTTCAGGCGTTGTCCATCAGGCACCCGCGTTTGGAGAAGTTGACTACGACGTTTTGAAGGCCGAACAAGCCCGCTTTGTCGACGGACAGGGCCCAGATCTGATCTGCGCCGTCGCCCCCAATGGCAAGTTCACCGACGTTGCTGCGGATTACGAAGGTCGCTGGGTCAAAGAGTGCGACAAAGACATCTGCCGCGAGCTAAAAGGGCGGGCTGTCCTGTACCACCAAGAGCAGTATCTGCACGAGTATCCGTTCTGCTGGCGTGCCGATGAGGATCCGTTGATCCAGTATCCGCGCAAGAGCTGGTTCATTCGCACCAGCGATTTCCGCGACGACTTCCTGGCCAATAACGCCAAGATCAACTGGCTACCAGATCACATCCAAGACGGACGTTTCGGCAAGTTCCTGGCGTCCAACGTCGATTGGGCCCTATCGCGCGAACGGTTCTGGGGCACGCCGTTGCCAATCTGGGTTTGTGAAGAAACGGGCGACAAGGAAGCGATCGACAGCTACGACGAATTGCTCGCCAAACCGGGCCTGCAAGGAACGGAAGTTTGGGACAAGGCCAAGGCCAAGAATCCCGAATTGCCAGACGATCTGAAAGTCCATAAGCCGTATATCGACGCGATCACGTACGATTCGCCGTTTGCGGATGGCGCGCGAATGAATCGAGTCCCCGAGGTCATCGACTGCTGGTACGACTCTGGAGCTATGCCGTTTGCACAATGGGGCTACCCACACCAAAACGTCGACAAATTCAATGAGCAATTCCCCGCCGACTTCATCAGCGAAGCGCTCGACCAAACTCGCGGTTGGTTTTACAGCCAACTGGCGATCAGCACATTGCTGTTTGGTGCCGACGATTGCGACGAATCCAAAGCAGCGAAACGCGAATTCCCACATCCGTTCAGAAACTGCATTGTGCTCGGACTAATGCAAGCCGAGTGGTGGGAAGTCGAGGGCAAGGTATTCAACGACGAAGAAGAAGCCAAAACGGCAGCCGGAGAAACGAACACCAAAGTCGTTGCCAAGAAAGGCAAGATGTCTAAGCAGCTGCGCAATTACCGCAGTCCACAAGAGATCTTCGACATCTATGGCTCGGACGCGCTGCGGTGGTACTTCTACGCCAACCAAGCTCCCTGGAATAACATCATCTACAGCGAGCGCTCGATCAAAGAGAGTATCCCAGAATATCTCTTGCGGCTGTGGAATGTTTACAGCTTCTTTACGACGTATGCTATTGCCGATGAATTCGATCCGTCTCAACACCTTGGCAAAGATGTCGGGCATTTGACGCCCGAGACTATTCGAGGTGCCGCGAACGCCCGCCCCGTCGCGGAACGCGGTGAGCTGGATCGTTGGGTTTTGAGCGAACTAAATCGCACTATCGCGGAAGTGACGGAGCGAATGGACGCTTACGAGAACTTCCCCGCGTGCACAGCGATCAACGAGTTCCTCGACGGCCTCAGCAATTGGTACGTTCGCCGCAGTCGCGAGCGATTTTGGAGTAAGGACAAGCAAGCCGCCGATAAGCTCGACGCTTACTGGACTCTATACGAGTGCCTGATAACGATCAGCAAAGTTGTCGCGCCGTTCACTCCGTTTATCGCGGAGACGATGTGGCATAACTTGACAGGTGGTTTCGGCGACGGGGTGGCCAGCAGCGTTCATCTTTGCGACTATCCGTCGGCTGACACGACGGTCATCGACGCTGTCCTTTCGGAACGCATGAAGCTGCTCCGCAGTATCGCCTCGCTGGGGCTTAGCGCCCGAATGGCAAACAAACTGAAGGTCCGCCAGCCGTTGTCGAAAGTCGAAGTGGTTTTATCTGATCACGAACACCGCGAATGGCTCGCCTCCCACGAGTCGATCTTGCGGGCTGAACTGAATGTAAAAGTGATCGATTACACTTCGGAAGCGGACCACTACATCGACTACCAGGTGCAGCCCAACTTTAAACGGCTGGGGCCACGCGTTGGCAAACTGATCCCGCAGGTTAAAAAGGCACTCGGGGACGCCGACGGTGGCGAGCTTCTCGCGCAACTCACCAAAAACGGTAAGGTCGTCTTAACTATCGGCGACGAAACGCTCGAATTGGACGAAGAAGACATCCAAGTGCGGTTGCAGGCGAAAGAAGGTTGGGCAGCCGCACAGGGTTATGCTGGTGTCGTAGTGCTGTCGACGGAACTGTCGCCGGAACTCCTTCGGGAAGGCTACGCGCGCGACTTAGTCAGATTCATTCAGGATCAGCGCAAGTCACTGGACTTGGAGTTTAACGACACAGTCGATCTGGCTCTGGTTACCGACGATACGGAACTGCGACTAGCGATTACCGAGCATCAGACGTACATCGATTCGGAAACACAAGCCGTCACGCACGGCAGCGATCTGCTGGCGGGCGTCGAGTCCGTGGAGAAAACCGTGGGTGATGCGACGGTGGCGATTTACGTTCGTTTGGCAGGCGGGTAGAATCAGACGGTTTGTGAAATTGCGTCCGATTCGCCCGTTGAAAGCTGGTCATGCCCGATTCGTCACCCGCGAAACCACTCCGCATCGCCGTACTTATTTCCGGCGGTGGAACGACATTGCGCAACATTCTCGATCGCGTTGATGCCGGGCAATTGGACGTGGAAGTCGGCTTGGTCATCTCCAGTTCGGATTCTGCTGGCGGATTGCAATACGCGCGCGATGCGAACATCCCGTACGTCGTAGTGAAACGGGACGAAAGTCCCACGGCGGCAGATTTCTCGGCAGCCGTTTTCGGACCGATTCGCGCAGCCAACGTGCAAGTTGCCGTGATGGGCGGTTTCCTCAAACACGTACTCATTCCCGGCGACTTTGAAAATCGAGTGCTCAATATCCATCCGTCCTTAGTCCCCGCTTTTTCCGGCAAGGGATTCTACGGCTTGCGAGTTCACTCGGCAGTCTTGGACTACGGAGCCAAGGTTAGTGGATGCACCGTGCACTTCGTCGACAATGAGTACGATCACGGTCCGATCATCCTCCAAAAGACGGTGCCGGTTCGAACGGGTGACACGCCGGCGCTCTTGCAGAAACGTATCTTCGAGCAAGAATGTGAGGCATATCCCGAAGTTCTGCAGCTCTACGCCGAAGGCAAAGTCACAATCGATGGTCGGATTGTGAACGTACTCGACTAGTTCAAAAAGTAAGCCTTTGCGATCGCAACTTCGGCGATCCCCATTCCGGCAATCCCATTCGCTTGCTACCGGCCTACTACGGTCAAAGGAAGGTTGACAAGCTCCACCAATTCGCTGGGGCTAACGGTTGGTGTTTGCCGGTAATCGCTGGTCGACGAATCGATGCCGACTTGGCGTTGAACATAACTGCTGATTTCGCGAAAGCTAACGATGCCATCGTTGTCGCCACCGTTCCCAGGCAAATCGGCTTGAGCTTCCAGCCCAGCGGTGAAGTGGGCGGTGAATCGTCCCATTTTGAGCCGCGATTCTTCGACCGCTTCTTCGTTGCCGTCGGATGCGGTGAGGATCAGGAACTGATCGTCCTGCAGCGACCTCACAGCAGCTTTCAAATGCCTTTGCTCATTTGCTTGAATGGCGCCACTATGACAGGTATCTAGCACGATCAACTTGCGACACGGGACATCCCCGAAGGCTGAAAGATCGTCTAGCGACAAGCAGTCTTCATAGCGACTCGACTTGACGTCGTCGTAACGTGCATCCGCCGCGACGAAATAGTACTTGCCTGTCTCATCGTCTCGCACTCCATGACCGGAGAGATAGATCATCACCAAATCATTCGCCTTGACCTGAGTGCGAATCGTTTCCGCATTTTGATTTGTGACAGCATGCCACAACGAGCGCGTAGCATGACCATTCAACAACGAAACAACTTCTGGTTCGTACAACGGATGTGCTTGCGTAGTGATCAACTGCGAAACTCTCGTCGCATTGGCCACTGAATACTGCAAGCGGGGAATCTGCGAGTCACGATATTGATTAATGCCTGCGGTAAATGCATACATCGTCGCCTTGTTGTGGCGAGTGGTTTTTTGGTTCACAAACACGTGCTCAGCCGAATTCGTATCGCCATCTGTAACGGCAACGACTTCCAATCGCACTCGCGGGTCATTAGGCAAATCAGCCGCCCATTGATACAAATAACGATGCCCTCCAGGAACCGCGATACGCTCTTCCAACTCGACGTGCGGCGAGACAACTCCATTGGCAAAAAGTTTTGGCGGAATGTGCTGCTGTCCATCGCGAACGGTGACGGCAGCGCGAACGATCGCGGAGCCCGTTTTGCTTACGTCGGCACCCGTAGCAGGCGAGAGGATTTCAACTCTTGGCTGCAAGCGATATTGCTCAGCGACCACTTGGTCCAACTGCTTCGGCACTGCACTGAAGTCTGCTCGAAACGCCTCGTTTAGGTTCCCTTGCTTCAAAAGGTGGCGGAGGACATCGGGGCGTTCGAGTTTCTGTCGCATTTGCGCGGCCAAGAAAAAGTCGGGCCGCAGATTAATTCCTTGATTCACTTGCCAACCGAAGGATTTGTGGCCGTTAAAAGAGGCGTCGTAGAAACCAGTTGGAGTCCAGAACGCCCACTCCTTGGTGTTGGTGACGAACATCGATGCCAGCGGGCGCCAAGCGGGTAAGAGTGCGAGCTTCCGCAGCGGCTTTCCTGGCGACTCAATATCCATAGTGACGATCGTTTCGAACGGCAGGTCGAGCATCCGCGACTGGACCGATTCAGTGTCGTTCACCGTTTGTTTCGTAGTCCCATCAAACCACCCCAATGAAGTGATCCGATCGCCGTTGCGGACTCCGCGAAAGTAGGGAGAACTCGCTTCGTCAATATTCTGAATTTGAACTTGTCCGCCGGC
>JBLHLE010000660.1:0-5015 GCA_047620805.1 Pirellulaceae bacterium | reverse complement strand
TAGCGCGGCTGCCGAACAGGCTAAAGCGAAACAGGCAGCTGCCACAGCCGACAGCGTCATCTTTATCAATCTCGCAGGCGGACCATCTCATCTCGATACGCTCGACATGAAGCCCGACGGTCCGAGTGAAACGCGGGGCGAATTCCAGCCGATTTCATCCGCCATCCCGAGCTTGGCCATTTGCGAACACCTGCCAAAACTCGCAAAAGTAATTGACCGGTTCACGCTGCTGCGTGGAATCAGTCACACGGCGGGTGCCCACCCGCAAGGGCAGTCGTGGATCTCGACGGGAAATCGTCCAACACCCGCAATCATTTATCCATCATTCGGCTCGGTCGTGGGTAAAGAATTGGGAGGCACACCTGACCTGCCTCCTTACGTCGCCATTCCTGTAACAGAGTGGAACGCTGGCTATATGGGTGATTCATTCGCTCCTTTCAAGACTAACGCGATACCGAAACAAGGACAATCATTTGGCGTACGAGGGATCGCGTTAGGTGCAGGGCTAACGATCGAAAAAGTAAATCGTCGCCAGCAATTACTCAATCGAATCGATCAGCGTTTTCGCGATGCGGATACCAACAGTCAACTGCTCGATGCACTCGATGAATTCGGCAAACAAGCTCACGACATGATTACCTCGAAAAGGTCTCGCGAGGCGTTCGATGTTAGCCTGGAGCCCGCCAGTATCAAAGATCGATTCGCGGACGACGAGTTAAATCAAAGCTGTCTCTTGGCTTGTCGCCTCGTCGAATTCGGTGCGAAATTCATCAACATTAACAATGCGGGGTGGGACACTCATTTGGACAACTTCAAAGGGCACGTGCGACTCATGGGTCCGCTAGACAACGCCCTGCCCGCCTTGATCGCTGCGTTAAAAGAAAAGGGCTTGCTCGACCGAACACTGGTCGTCGCGATGGGTGAGTTTGGTCGGACGCCAAAGATCAACGTCAACACTGGTCGCGACCACTTTCCACGCGCCAGTTGGTCGCTGCTGGCTGGCGGTGGTGTGAAAGCAGGCCAACTGATCGGCGCTACAAACTCCGCTGGGGACGCCCCCACAGATGACACGAACATATCACCCGACGACATTGCCGCCACCATCTACTCGTCTCTCGGAATCGACCCCCGAACCGAATACCTCACCAAGACTGGCCGCCCCGTAATGTTGGTTCCACACGGCAATGTAATGTCGGAGGTGTTTGGGTAGCCATGAATACAAAGCGAAAACTCGCGAAAAACGGGGCTTTGTTATCTTTGCTCCTTCTAACAGGCTGCGGTGCGGCAACGACACATCCAGTACAAGGCAAAGTTGTTTTCATTGGAAGCGAGATGGCAGCCAGCGAGCTTGCTGGACACACAGTGACAATCGAAACCACCGATATCCAGTCACCCGTAAGTGGAACCGGCGTAGTCACGGAAGACGGCACCTTTGAAATCGGTACATACGACATGAACGACGGCGCGGTCCTAGGCCAGCATCGAGTTGTGTTGACGCCGCCGCTGCCACCTGTCGACGAACCGGAGCCACCAAGGTTAATTCACTCCAAGCATTTCCTGTTTGACACTTCTGGTTGGCAAATCACGATAACTCCGGGCATTAACGAAGTTACGCTGCAGGTAGAACGTCCCGGCAGCTAAGGGAGCGAGTTGCGACAGAACTAGTCGTCGAATCCAGCGATTGCTTTGCCATCGTATCGATGGGCCAGACTATCGAGTGTCGAAGCGCTGATAGAAACTGCAATTCCGCGGACGCTACCGTCGCCGAAGACGAATTGGCAAATCTGATTGTGCGGACCGCCAAATTGCCAACCGCTTCCGTTGGCAGCAAACGGATTCGCTGCCGATCCGGATCGCGGGGACCGCGCTAAGGGAGCTCCAATACCAGCCTTACGAAAACTGCCGCCGTGGTCGCCGTTGTATATGGAGCTGTCGGGCGAACGTCCGAACTTGTCGACCGGAACATGCCGTTCACCGACGAATAAAGTACTAGAGAGGCCGTCCAGCATATCGGCAAAGGTCAGTCGAGCGCCGAATTTGTAAACAAACGCGCCGTTCGCTTCATTCTCGGCAGTCGTCGAATTCATCCCTGGTCGATAGTCTACTCGGCCAGCCGGGTTCCCGGCGCATGCCGCATAGTCGCCAACCGCTCCTGGAACGTGTGCTCCACCGTATTGCGGAACGTCGCCGCTAATACTTCCCGCCCGCACCGAGTTTGGTGTTCTCCGCCCAACGCAATAATACATCTCGACTTGATTCAATCGCACTTCTCCATCCTGAAGGTAATACTGCTGCCCCATCACCCAGCGATCAACGAAATCTGACCGTTCCATATAGGGCAAAATGATGACCGCCCAAGTCTCGCGTGTGTCAATTCGCGTGTAGGGCATCTTCCGAGTGGTATCGTGAAAGTTGTGGACGGCGAGCCCAATTTGTTTGAGATTATTGGAGCAACTAATCCGCCGGCTTGACTCGCGAGTCGCTTGCACGGCGGGCAACAGAAGCCCGACCAAAATTCCAATAATCGCGATCGCGACAAGCAATTCTACGAGCGTAAATCCAATTCGACGATTTCCCACATGCTTCATAGTTAGCACCGCTAAAAAACGCTGACGCATCGTGACTCACATTCGTCTAAAACCTACACGCTATTGTGACAAGTCCAATCGAAGAGCCGATACCACTTTCGTCCGTAAACATTCCCTCTAGTTGCTCGTGACCAAATTCATTGGTCGGCTCGCGCCGTTCCCTTTTTGAATGCACGGAACAACTCTTGGTATTGAGCAGGTGGTTTGGTCTGATGGCCCGATTCAGAGAGGCCGCGAAGTTCATCGGCATTGCTACCGGCGTTACGACGTGTGGAATTTTGCTCTCGCAGACCCAGGCCGCGCAGAGTGTCATCGTAGTCTCGGTCCCCTTTTTCACCTTCGACAGCGGAGCTCTTCAGTTGCGTCCATTTGTCGACGAATTTGTTGAGGTCGTCCTTCGACCAGTTCATTTTCTTCAACAGCTCGGGATCGGGATTGTGCTTTTGATCCTCAAGATAGTCTAGCGCCATCTCGGTCGCTTTGCGAGTGTAATCCAAGTTGGCTGCTTCGCCATCCGGAACCTGACTACCGTCTGGAGTGAATTCGCCGTTGCCGAGGTCATTGCCAGCGACGCTTTTGCCGCCACCGCCCGGAACTCCGTCAGATGTGCGCTGGGTGATGCCCTGCTGCGGCCCGGATGGCTTGCCTGAGTTTGAGGGCGGACCGCCAGACGCGCCGCCAGTGCTTCCATCTTCGTTAGCAGAGTCATTTTGTCCTGGCTTGGTGGTGTTACCGTCGCTTGCAGGTCTGGACTCGGTGCCGTTTCCTTTTTCATTTCCAGGGGAACCAGTGGGGTGATCAGATTTTTGTTGAGTTCCACCTTTGGCACCCGTATCGCCAGTGCCAGGTTCATTGGCCGTATTCGCGCCCTGATCACTAGGCGAGTTGCTGCCGGCGTTTTCATTTCCAGGTTGCCCGGCGCTTTGACCGCCACCGCTCTTTCCGCCGCCAGGCTTGTCGCCACTAGCATCCCCTTCAGAAGAGGACTGAGTCTTGCCGTTGCTCGGCGAGCTAGGATCTTGCGGACTGTCTTTACTACCGCCGTTGCTGCCAGATTTGTTGCGGTCTTTATTCTCCTCCTGAGGAGGACCAGAACCACTGTTGTCTTCACTTTTCTCACCGCCACCCGACTCGCCCTTGTCTCCTCCTCCTGGTGGTCCGTTTTCGGCCTCAGATCCACCATTCTTGGGTTTGTTCTGAGCGTCTTTCGGTGTCGAACCGCCGTTTGCACCATCGCCGGAATTCGTTTTCTGAGAATTCGGCTGTGGCTGTTCGCCGCCGCCCGAGCCGTTCGGATCCGACTCATTGGCAGTCTTGTTTGCGTCTGGCTTGTTTCCGTCTGGCTTGTTTCCGTCAGTGCCACTAGGAGAGCCTTGACTGGAGTTGGCGTTGGGATCCTTCGGTTTGTTGCCATCTTCGCTACCCGCCGCCGAATCTCCCGCAGGCGAATTTTCCTTAGGGGCATTGGGATCGCCCTCGGGCTTATTTCCGTCGCCGCTATTGCTCGGATTCGTATTGTCTGGATCTCCACTTTTGGGATCTCCACTTTTGGGGTCTCCACTTTTGGGATCTCCGCTTTTCGGATCGCTACTCTTCGGATCGCCGGAAGTGCCGTTTTGAGGACTACCCGAATTCGGATCGCTTTGCGGGTTCCCGTTTTCGGGATGCTCTCCAGCGTTGGATAAACCTGGGTCGGTGTTGCCGTCAGTTGGACGTTGAGTCGAATTTTGGTTTGGAGAGTTTGCGCCGCTGCCGCTATTACTGTTTGGCTTGTCGAGGCCGTTCTTTTTCATGTGCTCGATGATTTCCTCGAACGATTCACCCGGGTGTTGAGGTTCACTTGACCCCTCTCCTTCGGTGACCGACCCAGTCTTTGAGCCCGATGGGCTCCCACTGCCCGATTTGTTACCAGAATTACCATTGGGGCTATCGGATCCAGTGTTGCCAGCGGGCGAACCGCTGGAATTTCCGGCGGGGGTATTACCATCTGACTCACTCGAATTCGAGGGATCTGTAGAGTTGTTTCCGTTGGAGCCAGCTTCTTTGTTGCCCGCTTGCTTGGCATCGCCAGTGTTGCCATCGGTGTCGCTGTCATTGGCACCAGTACCGGACTGGTTACCTGACGAATTGCCGTCCTGAGCGTCCTCGCTACCGTCGGTCTTAGAATTCCCATCGGAGCCGTCCGCATTATTGCCGTTCTGGTTATTGGTTTGATCGTTGTTACCAGACTCGGAATTCGGATCGCTGTTCTTCGGATCGCTGTTCTTCGGATCGCTGTTCTTCGGATCGCTGTTCTTCGGATCGCTGTTCTTCGGATCGCTGTTCTTCGGATCACTGTTCTTCGGATCACTGTTCTTCGGATCACTGTTCTTCGGATCACTGTTCTTCGGATCACTGTTCTTCGGATCACTGTTCTTTGGATTCTCT
>JBLHLE010000659.1:0-5020 GCA_047620805.1 Pirellulaceae bacterium | reverse complement strand
ACTGGTGGGGGATTGGTCTTGCCAAGCCACGATTTTTCGGAAGCACCGTCGGTACACTCGTACGTAAATCGAAGTTCGTAGGTTCCCGTAAAGACTACGGGGAGCGCTTTCGGATCTTTGTTTACCCGTTGCCCGTTCTCGTCAATTTCAAAGTAATTTGGGATTGCTTCGCGGCAGTCGTCAAATCGAAAATCAAAGTGAACCGTCTTCCCCGGTCGAATCGTGGCGATCGTCGGTTCTGCGTCGACTAACTCTTCGATTATTTCCGAAACGAAAATACGGTCTTCATTTTTGACTTCACCAACGGTTGGGCTCGTCTTCACCTCGACAACTTCGCAGCGAGTCTCAGCTTTGTCGGTACGCGTCGAGCAAACAATTCTCGGCTTGCCATTGGCAAGTACCCCCTCTATCCGAGCCCCAAAAATTGACCGGGAATCGGACGTCTTGAAGCCAGGATAGAAGAGTCGAATGTCGACCGGTGATGTATTTTCAAAAACAACTTTTCCCACCAGCGGTTGTCCAAGCTTCACGGAATCCTTCTCCAACTCGAGTCGCACGATTAGGTTGGGCGGAAGTTTAATCGCCGAATCGGCCTGAGTTTCAAGCGGTGCGATAGTTGACAAAATTAGCGAAAAAACCACCAGGCAGCGAAATGGCAATGTTTTGGGCATCTGAATTCCATCGCGAAAGAAAGGAAAAGACGAGTCGTAGTTAACGATTCGGCTACACGATGGGAAACTATTCCCGTTAGACCTCAGTTTCTTCAATTTCAGTAGATCTCTATCGCAGTTGCCGAATTCCCTATCCCCATCCATAAGTGATGGTCACGTGGTACGATGGATACAGAGGCAAACAAGTTTACAGCGAAACGGTGTCGGCGTTAGATCTCGAACCCGTTCCACCGAACAGACCAGCGCCCCGTTAACACTTGGCAAATTCAACGATGAACATTTGGAAATTCATCCGCAGCTTTGGACATGGCACTCGCGGTTTGTGGTACGCAGTCGGCCACGAGCAGAATATGCGTGTCCACTTTCTTGCGGCAGTCGTAGCAGCGGCCGCTGGTTGTTACTTCGGAATTTCGGCAGGAGAATGGCTCGCAATCGCGGTTTGTATCGGAAGCGTGATCGCCTTTGAATGTGTCAACACGGCCGTCGAACGCTTGGCCGACAGAATCACCAGCGAAGTCGACCCAGCGATCAAGCAAGCCAAAGACACCGCGGCGGCGGCAGTCTTGGTCGCAGCCCTGACGAGCATCGTCGTGGCTGGTGTCGTGTTCCTTCCAAAGATTGTCGCATTGATGGGCTTCACATTCCTGGGCCAGTCCGCCGCGTAATCGACTCGCCAATCAGCCCGCTATCCGCGAAAACTCCGAGAGTTTCGCACTAAGGACCCACTGCGAATACGTTGTCAATAACTCTGTCAATAACTCTGTCAATAACTCTGTCAATAACTCTGTTCGGATCGTTCCGAGGCCACTGTCGCGGGTTCAGCTCGCGGGCGGAAAATGGTAAACTCAGTGGTTTGCCATTACGAAACGGGATCGGCAGGTAACTTGGTTAGCTGTTATCAGGCGACTGCTCAACTGTTCCACTGAGCAGCAACCCGGCTCACAACCTAAACAGATCAACAAACAATTCGCCAAGTCGCGGTCGAGATAAGATCTGCAATAACGAAATAGGGATAAACCATGAAAGCTATTCGACTGGAAGAGCCAAAAAACTTTGTCTACGTAGACATCGACGATCCGGGAAAGCCCGGTCCTGGTCAAGTTCTCGTACGTACGCATCGAATGGGCATTTGCGGCACCGATTACAGCGGCTACTTGGGCAAAATGCCATTTTTCAAATACCCCCGCATTCCTGGCCATGAACTCGGCGTCGAAGTTTTGGAAGTTGGCGAAGGCGTCTCTAACGTCGCTGTTGGCGACAAGTGCAGTGTCGAACCGTACATGAATTGTGGTGAGTGTTTCGCCTGCAGAAAGGGCAACAGCAATTGCTGCACCACGCTAGATGTCATCGGCGTGATGGTCGACGGAGGACTCTGCGAACGATTTATAATTCGAGCGGACAAACTGCACTCGTCCACCAAACTCTCCTTCGAGCAACTCGCGCTCGTCGAAACCTTGGCAATTGGCTGTCATGCTTGCGATCGCGGTGACTCGCAACGCGGAGCAAACGTGCTCATCATCGGCGCTGGGCCAATTGGTTTGGCAACTCTCGAATTCACTCGCTTGACCGGCGCGAAGATCACCGTCATGGACATGGTCGAATCGCGGTTGGAATTCTGCAAAGAAACGTACGGCGTCGACCACACGATCGTCTTCAAGGGCGACGGCAGTGAGCTCGAGCAAATGAAAGCGATCACAGGCGGTGACATGTACGAAGTTGTTACCGACGCCACGGGCAACAATCACGCCATGTCGAATGCGTTGAACTACGTCGCTCACACCGGCTCACTGATCTTCGTTGGAATTACCACGGAAGCAGTTTCCTTCAAGCACCCCGATCTTCATCGTCGGGAAATGAGCATCAAGGGATCGCGGAACGCATTGCCCGCCGACTTTACTCGAATTATCGGACTAATCGAGGACGGCACAATTGACACAAATCCCTGGATTACTCACCGCACCTCATTCGACGAAGTAATTGGCGAATTCGAGACCTTTACCAGACCAGAGTCCGGAGTAATCAAAGCCGTTATCGAACTGACTTAAACACAGTCGCCTTCCGCTCCGCGCGGGTCTTTGAAAGGGACGGTGGTCAGCGGTTAGACGCATTGTCGCCTTCCGCTCCGCCGGAATAGTGTCTTCTTTGTTACTGTGTCTTCTTTGTTACTGTGTCTTCTTTGTTACTGTGTCTTCTTTGTTACTGTGTCTTCTTTGTCGTCAACTAATTCGCTGTAGGTAATGGGTCGCCTGGCCTGATATGTGTGACTTAGTTTCAAACTTTCATTTCGTATCTTAAGAGGCCAGCGGATAAACGAGCGAAAATCGCGGCTAAAGAGAAGCTCTTGAAAATACCGGTGTCCCCAAAAAACTGTCATTCCGCTCAAGCGGAATTGCTCGACTCGCACAATTTGGAAAATCGACATGAAAATCAATCGTTCCGCAATTCTCACGATTCGCTTCACCCTGCTATTGGCCGCTTGTGTTTACATCGCACTTTCAAATGCGAGTTGGTTGACCGCTGCGGAAAAGCCAAACCTGGTATTCATCATTGCCGACGATTGTACGTTTCGGGACATCGGTTGTTATGGTGGGCAAGCCAACACGCCAAATATCGACAAACTTGCAACCGAAGGGATGCGCTTCACACATTGTTTTCAAGCGGCTCCGATGTGCTCGCCAACCCGACACAACATTTACACGGGACAATACCCTGTAAAAAGCGGCGCTTACCCTAATCACACCTTCGCCAAAGACGACGTGAAGAGCATCGTCCAATATCTGAAGCCGTTGGGTTACCGCGTGGCACTCTCCGGAAAAAAACACATTGGCCCCAAATCGGTTCTGCCATTTGAATTCAGCGGCGCAAACAACCCCGACATGAAGGTAATCGACAAGCTGTTTTCGGAGAGCGTTCAGAACAACTCTCCATTTTGTTTGTTCGCTTGCTCCAATGAACCGCATTCGCCCTGGAATAAAGGAGATGCCTCAAAGTATCCGCCGTCCAAGGTCAAGTTGCCTCCCTACTTCTTAGACACGCCGGTGGTGCGGGAGAATTTCAGCAACTATCTGGCCGAGATTGGCTACTTCGACGGCCAAGTCGGTCAGATTCTGGATCTGCTCAAGCAACACAAGCTAGACGACAACACGCTGGTGATGGTTGTCTCCGAACAGGGAAGTGGTTTTCCTTTTGCCAAGTGGACCTGCTACGACAATGGCCTGCAGTCGGCGATGATCGTTCGTTGGCCTGGAAAGGTGAAATCGGGAAGTGAAACAGCTGCGATGGTTGAATACTGCGATGTCACGCCCACTTTCGTCGACGCTGCTGGAGGCAAACAAGATCCGCAAATGGACGGCAAGAGCTTTCTGTCGGTGCTTACCGGGGAAGCAAATGAGCACAAACAGTTCGTCTACGGCATCATGACAACTCGCGGGATTATCAACGGGAACGACAACTACCCAATCCGCTCCGTGCGGTCGAGAAATCACAAACTAATCCTGAATTTGAACCACGAGGCGAAATTCACCAACGCGTGCACGAAATCGCCGATCTACCAATCGATGCTCGCCGCAGCCAGCACGCCAGCGGAAAAAGAATTGGTCAACGCCTATCAAGTGCGACCCGCAGTTGAGTTATACGATGTCGTTGCCGATCCACTGGAAAGGAACAACCTCGCCAGCGATCCGAAATACAAGGGCGAAATTGCAAAGCTGCAAGAAGAACTCGAATCATGGATGAAGAGTCAAGGCGACGGCGGTGTCACCACCGAGCTTCGCGCGAAGGAGCGACAGCATGGCGGCAAGAAAAAGCCCGCTGGCAAAAAAAACGCTGACACAAAGGCCGACGGGAAAAAGAAGGATCGCAAAAAGAAGGGTCGCAAAGAGCAGGACGCCCAATAGCCGTTTTCTTAAAAACGTAGCAGACTTCGGCAGACGAGCGTTCGACAAGATGCGTGAGGTCGCGTGTATTCGTTACCCGACACGTCAGGGAGGAATCCAACTCGGCGCCTCGCTGACGCATCCGGTTACTTTGACTGCTTGTAGCTGGGATCACCAGAGCTCTGGCGAGCGTATCTACTTTGCTGCCCTGTAGGCGTTTTTTTCCCCGCTCCATTTTGAGCTGTTTCGCTTTTCCGCTTGACGTAGCGAATTCGTTCGCTACTATTAGCGAAAGAATTCGCTAGTGACGAATGAATCACTTGGTCTAATATGTGGAGGAGGCGATTATGGCTCGCCCTAGTTCTACGCAGCCGACTGAAGTCGAGCTGCAGATTCTTCGCGTCCTATGGTCTCAAGGTCCATCACCCGTGCGGGAGATCCATCGGTATCTCGAACAGGCGAAGGGTACGAACT
>JBLHLE010000658.1:0-5021 GCA_047620805.1 Pirellulaceae bacterium | reverse complement strand
TTCGCTGTGGCCAAAACCAATCGTCCGTCGTCGCTGAGCAGGATCAATTCACCATCGGCGATCAATAGCGAGCCACAGCCATATCCAGCTTTTTGCCACGCCACTTCGCCAGTGTCAAACTTCATACATGTCACTTGCACCACTCGGCCAAGGTTTGAGTTGCCATCGAAACCATACAGATATCCGTCTAGCAGCACGCTGTTATTGAAGTGATTCCGCATGTCGCGGTTTCTATAGAGCAGTTCTAATTTTCCGTCGGCGAGCTGAAACAGCCCGCAGCCGACGTTGTATCCACTGGAGACATAAATTTTGTCTCCCACGACGATCGGCGTGGTCGAATTCGTGCCATACGGTGAGTCCCATTCGGCAAAATCTATTTCCTCGCCATTCTTCTTTTTCACCACCAATAATCCGTCGCAATTGAGAACTGCCAAGTGTTGTTCATCTTGGTAATCAAACAGGACTGGAGCTCCGTATCCTGGCCGATACTTTTTCGTCTCCCATACTTTCTCACCGGTCAACTTCTGGTAACTCACAACTCGCCCCGCCTCGAGGACAATCTCATCATCGACGATCAGCGCCGAACTGGTGAATCCCCACTCCGGCATCTCAATGTTGAGATCCTTGCTCAAATCCGTCTGCCACTTGATATTGCCCGTGGCGCGATTGAAGCAAAAGAACTGTCCCTCGCGACCCAACGTGTAAACTCGATCGCCATCGACGGTCGGAGTAGCACAGGGTCCGCCGTCGTGCAAATTATCGACCAACAGACAGGGATACTTGTGCTCCCACACAGTCTCTCCGTTATCGGCGTTGAGGCAATAGACGAAGTCCTCGCCAGCGATGTGTCCCATCGTGTAAACGCGATCGGCGACGACTGCCATGGAGCTAAAGCCGATACCTAGTTGTTTTGACCAGAGCTGGGGCAGCGGCGTTTCGTTCCATTTTTTGTGCCAACCGGTCTCGCGAGCAATTCCGTCGGCGTTTGGGCCCCGCCAAACGGGCCAATTCGCAGCTGCCGTTTGTATTCGAGCGAAAGCTGCGGCAGTCGGAACTTCCAGGCGATCGCCCGCCAGCGGTAGCTCGATTTCATCTTCGCTTACGGCCGCGCTGTCGATCACTTCGTCGGCTACAGGCGCGGTGGTGGACAGTGGCCGATTGGCGACCGGACGCTCCGCCGGATCAGAGCACCCCACAAGAACGAGCCCGGAGCTTAGTAGTGCGCCGCACAACAAAGCGGCTTTCCATGTTTTATTCACAGCCATACTGACTTCCTCCAAATTGAATGCAGTTTCCAAATTTCGCGTTCTATTTCTGCTCGGGCATCCGCGCTTTCATGTCCTTCTGCCAGGCATACAACTTTGCCCGTAATCTCGCCTTGATCTCGGGATGCTTCGCACCCAACTCGTTATCTTCCCCGATATCGTTCTTTATGTTGTACAGTTCGACCGTGCCATAATGATAGAACTCGATCAGTTTCCAGTCGCCGTCGCGGATCGCTGCACCAGGTTTCCAGGTCGATCCATGATAGTGAGGATAGTGCCAATAGAGCGCTCGATCGACGAAATCGTCCTTTTGTTCGAGGAGCGGACGAACACTGACTCCATCCGCGTGGACCTTCGGCATCAGTGCAAGACCTGCCAGGTCGAGCATCGTGGGGAAAAAGTCCGTACTGCATATTGGTGTATCACATGTAGTACCTGCTTTGGCAACGCCGGGAGCGCGAATGATGGTCGGTTCCCGAATTCCCCCCTCGTACAACCACCCTTTGCCCGCGCGAAGAGGCAAGTTGCAGCCAGGTCCGAAACCCTTCAACGTCGACAGACCACCGTTGTCCGAGAAGAAGCAAACGACCGTATTGTCGTCGAGCTTCAGTTCCGCGAGTCGATCGAGAATCGCACCGACGCTGTTATCAACGGCCGAGACCATTGACGCCAACGCGGCGTTGTCTTGTCGCATCCGAGTGATTCCGTTGTGTTCCTTTCGAGTCGGCGTCGGTCCCTCAAACGATTCTTTCCCTTTTGCCTCGAAGTGATCGATCCGTTTCTTGTAAGGCTGGATTGGCGTGTGGATGTTGTAAAACGACAGGTACAATAGGAACGGCTTCGCGGAATCGCGCTGGTTGAGAAATTTAATCGACTCCTCCGTTAATCGTTCCGTAAGGTACTCCCCATTCTTGTTGGCGGACAAAGTTGGATTGGTCCAAGGCGAGTAGTAACCGCCAGGAGGCGAGCCTTTCGAGTTGCCGCCAATGTTGAAATCGAAACCCTGATCCGTCGGCCAATTCCCTTTGCCACCGAGATGCCATTTACCGGCAAAGAAAGTTTGATAACCATGCCCCTGCAAAGCCTCGGCGATCGTAACTTCTTCCAGAGCCAAGTCGTCGCGGTCTTCTATGTGCTTGAATTTTGCATCCGGATAACGGCTCGTCGCCGATCCAGGAATCCAGTCCGTAATATCGACGCGCACTGGGTGGCGGCCCGTCAGGATGCTCGCGCGCGTGGGCGAACAAACAGGGCAAGCCGCGTAGCCCGCGGTGAAACGCATTCCGGATTCTGCTAACTTGTCGATGTTAGGCGTCTCGTGAAACTTACTCCCGAAACAACCGACATCCGCCCACCCCATGTCGTCCACGAGAAAGAACACGAAATTCGTTTTTTCTTTTTCCGCAGCAGTGGAAGTCTTCGACATAAAACATGCCGAAACCAAGAACGCCAGAACTAACGCGCCAAATCGTCGCCGTATCATGATGATTTCCCAAAACCTAAAGGTGTTTTCTCGCGACAAACTGCCATGGCTCACCGCCCTCTAATTCCAATTGATTCCGCTGTCTGCAGCGTGCTACTTCAATTCCGCAATCTTAATCTTACGAAACGAGACGGCGTCGCCGTGATCTTGAAAGCCGATGAATCCCGCCTGGCGTTTAATCCCCGGCACTTTATCTGCTCGGTCCAAGTACTTGTCTAAATCCGCGTCGACTACTTGCACGCCGTTCACCCAAACCTTGAGTGCTCGCCTGTTACAGACGATACGCATCGATTGCCATTGTCCGGCGGGTTTGGTGACCCGCTTCGACGGTCCTTCGACCGCGTAGATCGAGGCGGTGAATTGATCCGGCTTGAGGTTCTTCCATTTTGGCCCAAAATCATCCAGCAGTTGTACTTCCAAACCCTCAACCCAAGGTGTGCCTGCCTCGGGAGCGCGAATAAAGACGCCGCTATTGCCGTCCGTATTCATTTTGAATTCCAACCGCAACTCAAAGTCTGAGTATTCTTTCTCGGTCCGGATCCAATGGGCACCCGGTTTGCCCGTGCACTGCAATTCACCGTCTTTGGCGAGCCAATTATCGCCGGCTCCAACCAATTTCCAGCCGGAAAGATCTTTGCCGTTGAACAAATCCGTGAATTTGGTTTCCTGGGCATCCATTTCCGACGTGCCAAGAACAATCGCTACCAACACCAATAATCGTTGCAACATGTCGTTTTTTCCTAAATTATTCAGCCCGAATGGGATCAATTATACCCATTTTCAATAGCCCGCGAATTCCCTTGCATTTGAGAAGGATAATATATTAGACTACGTCGATGCGTTCTGCTCTCCCGCAACAACTCGTTCCGTCGCTATTACTTACGATCATGCTGCTCTTGCTGAGTGCAGCACCCGAAAGTGCATGCACACAAGAGCGTCTAATACCTGAGGACGAGAACATCGAGTTGAATTACCGCAACTCGGTTTGGCAACTCCTCGTGAGCCGCGAGAAAAGTGTTGAATCTGCAAATGAACCAGGCGTAAGTAGCGACAAAATGGTCGACGCGACCCGAGTCGTCCAATATCGGTCGACGAATGAGGCGGTGGCGACGGTCGACGAATCTGGCATCGTTCGTAGTGTCGCCGACGGCACCTGCCGTATAGAACTTCGGTTGAAGGAACTCACGGCCAGTGTAAAAACGGCCAATCTAAAAACGGCCAATCTAAAAACGGCCAGTGTAAAAACGGCCAGTGTAAAAACGGCCAGTGTCGAAGTCGTAGTCAAGAATTCCGAAAGCTCCCGTCCAACAACATTCGAACGAGATGTAGTCCCTATCCTTAGCCGTTTCGGATGCAACAGTTCTGGGTGCCACGGGAAGGCCGAGGGTCAAAATGGTTTTAAGTTGTCAGTTTTTGGCTTCGACCCGAACGCCGACTTCAATGCAATCGCACAGGAAGGCCGAGGACGTCGAATCTTTCCCGCGGCCGCTGAGCAAAGTTTATTGCTGCAAAAAATCTCAGGACAAATGCCACACGGTGGTGGAGTTCGCATCGAGACGCATCGTGCCGAATTCGACTTACTCCGTCAGTGGATTGCCACCGGAGCCACCCGAGCTACGGTCGACACTCCAACCGTCGAACGCATTGAGTTCTCGCCGCGCGAACGGATCATGGGAATTGACCAGTCACAAGTCACGCAAGTAACCGCCTTCTATTCAGAGGGCACGCGCCGCGACGTAACCAGTCTCGTTCAGTTTCATAGTAACCGCCCCGCTATCGCGAATGTAGACGAGGGCGGATTTGTGACAACGGGCACGAGTCCTGGTACCGCTGCGATCATGGCGACCTTCATGGGCCATGTCGATGTGTTTCACATTACCGTGCCGCAGCCGGGAGGACCAGTCGATCCAGCCAAGCTGGTTGAACACAACTACATTGACCGCTTTGTAAACCAGAATTTACAACGACTGAATATTGGTGTCAGCGGGCAAGCCGGCGATTCGGTTTATCTACGCCGCATCTATTTGGATCTGATCGGTACCTTACCTACGCCGGAAGAAGCGAAACAATTCCTGGATGATACCTCCGCGGATCGACGGCAACAGTTGGCAGCAGCGTTGCTGGCTCGACCGGAGTTCGCCGATTATTGGGCCCTGAAATGGGCCGACCTGTTGCATGTGAATCGCGGTGCTCTGGGTCACAAAAACGCCAACCTTTACTATCGCTGGATCCACAAAAGTTTCGCGAGCAACATGCCGTTTGACGAGTTCGCT
>JBLHLE010000657.1:0-5021 GCA_047620805.1 Pirellulaceae bacterium | reverse complement strand
ACTACAACTTGGCGAAAAAAAACGTGGCTGGAAATTATTCGGCGCGTAGTCACCCATGAGGAACAACATTGTACCAACGAGAAATTAGTCGCGATCATAAAGCCTGCATCCTGTTCCTACTCGACCAGTCGTACTCAATGGAAGAGCCGTCGGGTAATTCGAATAAGAAAAAAAGCCAGGGGCTGTCCGAAGCCGTAAACGCGTGGCTACACAATATGGCAATTCGAGCTTCCGGCGACGAAGGCATTCGAGACTGGATGGACGTAGGCGTGATCGGCTACCGCACTGACCAATCTGCCACTCCCATCATCGGCTCCACACTGGTCGGCCCGATGGCTGGACAGCCGCTCGTCTCAATCACCGATATCGGAAACCACCCCGCGAGAATCGATACCACCACACAGCTCATCACCGATCCGGAAACCGGCGAGAACATGGAGATCCCCTTCGACAATCCTGTCTGGGTCGATCCGGTCGCCGAAGGGAGCACACCGATGTGCCACGTGCTCCACTACGCCCACGGAATTTTGTCGCAGTGGATTCAAGACCATCCGGACAGTTTTCCGCCCATCGTCGTCCACATTTCCGATGGCGAATCGCAGGACGGAGACCCCGTCCCATACGCAGCAGCGATCCAAAACCTCGCCACGACGGACGGCAATGTACTGCTGTTTAACTGCCACCTGTCGATGACCGTTTCGACGCCGGTTTTGTTTCCTCCTACCAGCGATGCACTGCCCGATGAATTGGCACACGTATTGTTCAACATGTCCAGCCCTCTGCCCGAGGTCTTCGCGAAAGGCGCAATGGCAGAAGGGATACAAGTACATCCGGGAGCGCGAGGGATGGCGTTCAACGCAGACATGGTGGTCTTAGTCAAATTCCTCGATATGGGGACGCGAGCTGCCATGACTCTGCGGTAAGACGATACTGCGGTACGACGATACTGCGGTAAGACGATACTGCGGTAAGACGACTATTTAATACGACGACTATTTAATGCACCGACTATTTGATACACCGACGGATCGACGCCCCGCAAGAAACTGAACCTTAAACTACCAACCTCACAAATCAACATGCATTTTGACCATCGAACTTTCTGGTTGCCCAAAGACATCCAGAATCGCGATGCGTACCAAGATGCGTTTGAAGTGGACGCAGAAGGAGGGATTGCCGCGATTGCCGACGGAGTATCGTCGAGTTTATTTGCCGGTCGTTGGGCCAAAACATTAGTCGCTGGTATCGTTCGCGACACCCCCGATATCCAATACGACAACTTCCAACACTGGCTCGCCAAACATCGCAGCAACTGGCTACAGTCGATCGACCAAGACTCCTTGGCTTGGCACCAGAAAACGAAATTACAGGACGGCGCCTCGACCACGTTGATGTGGACCAAGTTGACCCCCAACAGCGACGCGGAACAACCGCATTACGAATTGAGTTGCTATTGCATCGGCGATTGCTGCATGTTCCATGTCCGCAATGATCAAGTCCTGCGAGCTTTTCCTTTCGAGCGAAGCGAGTTGTTCGACTTAACTCCGGAGGTAATTCGCAGTGTCATCGTCGCCGGCGAAGCCCCGCCGGCCTTCGATACACTCGAAGATGTAATCCACGCCGGCGACTTGATCGTGCTGTGTACCGACGCGGCTGCCGTTTGGGCACTGCAACGTTTGGAGTCGGGAAAGTCACCCAACTGGGAAGCAATTTGGAATATGAGCCCCGTCGACTGGGAACGCTGGGTAATCCGCTTGCGCGAACAAAACCTCATCCGCTACGATGACACTACAATCGTGATGCTGCGTCCAACAGTCGTCGCAACTGCTCCCAATCAACCGCCTCAGTTAATGGACGAAGTAAAAGATCAAATGCTGGACGCAGTTGAGCACGCGAAAACCTCCGTGGAAAAGGGAATTGAGGCGCTTCGCGGCTTCATTTCACCGAACAAAAATAAACATCGATAAACATCGATAAACGTCCATTAGAAGCGAGCGGGAATTAACAGCGAATAAGACAACCAACAGCGGAATTTGAAAACATCGCTCGACTACATCAAACAACTCGTCAAAACTCAAGACTAGATCCGATAAAACAAGACTCTTAAACTAGACCGATTCGACACCACTTGGCGAGCTCTAGGCAGCAGCTAAGTGCTTTATTCATAACCAAAGTTGGACAGAAAAATGGCAACTCCAATCTTTCGAGTCGACTTGTCGCCGGGAGCTCGCGATTACGAGCATATGGCCACCGAACCTGGGCTACCGATGTTGGATCAGCAGGCGGTAAACTACAGTATCCTGCAGAATTGGTTCGGCGATGCGGTTGCCGAACCTCAGTGGCAGGGACAAAACACGATTGTATTCTTCGCTCGTTATGGCGAACGAGGCATCCTCAACAATGCGGCCTGCCGCCCCGTTAGCCGGACCGACCTGGAAGGTGTTTTCGCGGAAGATCTGCAGAAGATAAAGACGCGAATTCGGAAGATCAAACCGGAATCATCCACAGAACAACTCCTCTACAGAATCGTCAAAGAATCGTTTCAGAAGCTGACGACCGACCTCGACGTTAGTGACTACGACTCGTTTCTCTTCAAAGTCCGCAGTCCGGGCGAGCCCTGGCGACTGGTGTGGTGCTGGGGATACCAACGCAGCGACCAGCAACCCTCGCCGGCCCTCATCTGCCCACAGCAAAATTGCCAACATCTTTTCGTACGCCGCCCCAAGACAAAACCAATCTGCCCCTTGTGCCAAGAGCTCGCCGGACCGCGCGGCTTGTTCTCACCCAAGGGTGGATTGACGGCACTGCTGATACTCGTGCTGCTACTGTTGTTGGCGTACTTATTGATTCCGCCGAAGCTGTCGGCCGTGCCAACGCAATGGACAGGTCCTAGCGGCAGTCGAGTATCATTCGTCGTGCAAGAGACGCGACTGCTCTTCTTCTCCACCGATGTAACGGCCCAGGCTTTCGCTCAAACTCACGATAGTCGCGTGATCGATTTTGAATACGGGACGCTGGGCAGAGCGAAGAACCAAGGACAAACGACAGTAACTTTTCGACGTGGCAACCAAGTAATCGACGTCCCGATCGTCGTTGGACCGCTCACGCCACCCAACAGCATTTTCCTTGATACGGACGCGGTCGCTCTGGCGGTCGGTTCGACCTACCCATTGAAAGCGCAAGGAAAGTACGAGGACGGCTCAATCGTGGACGTAACCGACATCGTGCAATGGTCCTCTCAAAAAGCCGGATTGGCAATGTTCCACGATGGTTACGTGGAGGGCCTGGCCGTCGGCGAATCGAAACTCGTTGCTACATATCCAACCGGCGTAGGCGAGGCAGTAATTGAAGCGATGGCGGATTTATCCGTCATCGACGTAGAATACAATGCTCTTATCGCCGGAGTCGATCCAACGACCATTCCGATTGGTCAAAACGGCGAACTGGAACTCATTGGCACCGATACCGAAAACAGAGAATGGCAGATGACCGGCTCATCGCTCGTCCGCACTGCCATCGAACCCGCGAATTTCGCTTCTTTAGACGTGCAACACATTAAGGGTTTGGAAATCGGGTCTGCCGAGTTAGTCGCTTCGCTGAACGACTTGAGCGACCGCGCCGCATTCCAAGTCGGACCGAGTTCGCTGGGGAATGTTTTTGTAGTGACCCCGACCGAGTTGCAAATTCTAGTCGACGAATACTTCGAGCTAGAAGTCGTTAACGGCACGGGGCAAGAGGTAATCGCCGTCTCGGCAGATAACTCAGTCGCCGAAGTTTTTGACGGCTTCCAAGTTGCCGGTCGACAAGCGGGCACTACTGAAATCACGCTCACATGCGGTGGCCAAACGGCAACAGTTAAAGTCGAAGTGATTGCCTCCGACTTCACCGAGGTCTTCTTCGACCCCTATTTGATCTCGCTCGATGTCGGCGAAACCAAAGACCTCAAGGTCTTCGCCAACACTGAACTCGGTAAGACAATCGAAGTGGCTCCAGATCGGCTGACCTGGATTAAGCAACCCGTTTCGGATGTCGCCAACATCAATCGCGCCACCCTAACGATCACCGGCATTCGCCCCTCGGCACTGCCGCAAGACATCGAAGTGCAGATCGGCTCAAATGGCTTCAAAGCAGATGCCACGGTTGAAGTCGTCGGCGCGGACCTGGCGATAGGCGAAGGTGATTTCATGGTCTATCCGCCACTCGATCTCACTGGCCGTCCGGTCGCCGCTGGTGGCCTAGTTGGCGACGGTTTGGTGTACGACGGAAACACCGTTATCGTCGGCGACGTCGATCCGTTCTCGGCCATCGGAGAAATCCCTGCCGGTTCGCGAATCACATCCGTAAACGGCAACAATTTGACGAATCTCGACACGCGTGGACTTCGCGACTACTTCGCAACGCACCCGATTGGCTCGGAAGATGTTATCGAATACGTCGATCGCGCCGGAGCAGGCGGTGCATTAATCGTCGGTGGCAGCCTTGGCGTCACGCAGGACATTAAGGCGATTGAAATTGCGACGAACAACGTGAACACCGATAATTTCGGAATGGACATGAAATTGTTCGTACGTGTTGGGGCAGATTATCGACTGAGCGATGTCAACGGCGATTCGCTCAGTGAATGGACTACGACAAATGGTGGTTCGGTAATCGTACTTTCCAGCAGTGCTATTCCTCGCAAAGCGAGTGACGAGTACGAGTTCTTCGTCGATCGCGAGACCGCCGAAGGCACGAAGCGTTTCCAAATTAACTTTAAGCTTGAAAACTGATATAGGCGTTTTACCGTGGGTTTTCCAGACGACAGAGACAGACGGATCATTCAGATCGCCGAAGAAACGGAGAATCTCGCCACCGATCTAGCAGATTGGGTGGCCGAGTTTAACAGTCAGCGGATCAGCATGGACTTGGCACCGATCACAGAATCGGACGAGTTTGAATTGACCCGACTGAGGCGGCTTTCGTCGAACCTTTACAGTTCGGCAAAGGTCCCCGTTGCGGCCGCAGTCTACGGTCCATCGCAG
>JBLHLE010000656.1:0-5030 GCA_047620805.1 Pirellulaceae bacterium | reverse complement strand
GTAGTTTCCGTAGAGGTTTTCGACCAAGTCGACGCTATACATCCCCGGGATGCAGTCCAGGAACATTCCAATCGGAAAAATTACCGAACAACCGAGTCGACAGCCATAAGTAAAATACGCCAAGCCGCGAATGGCAGAATCATCGAGAAGGCTCTGTACGTAGTGCGTCCCTTCTAACACGGCGTACATAACGGAGAAAATAAATATTCCCACCGCCATGGCCAGGATTTGTTTCTCCGACGAATGTAGCGTCATCGCCAAGATGAAACTTGGAATTCCGCTTAACCCACAGATGAACGCCCATTTCGCCAACCGGATCGTGAAGGAGGGAATCTGGCGATCCTCTCTGCTCGATGTTGCTTCCGGCTGTGGTGCCGAATAGGGGTTGTTCTGTTGAGTCACTCGTACGCTCCTGATCGGTCGTTGCCACGGCTGTTGAGCGAACCAGAAAATCGCCCAACTTCGGTGATACTCAACTATAGGATTTTGTGGCGAGCCACCATGCCATTTGTAGCGCAGCGGCAAAAACCGACCAAACGGAGCCAAAACAGTCAGTAAGTCCCGTAAAATCGGAGCAAGTCAGACGCGTTCGCTGGACGAAAACACCTAGAATGGCTAACTTTAAAGCAAGGGGAAGCGCCACAGTATCGTTTGGCTTCCCCACAAATGTTGGATTTGACGAGCTAACTTGGTGCACAAATGGCTGAATCTCCACAACCACAAAGCGAAAAACTCGAATCCTCGCTGGACGAATTCGATAGCAAACCGAGGCCTCGCAGAAGACTGCTGCGATGGGCACTGGTGATTGCAGCTGTGGCACACATCGTCATCTTTGTCGCGCTCTTTGTGTTGCCCAACTTTCGTGATACCGACGAAACCGCCGAGAACCAGGGAATGAACTCCGAGCGAAACGGAGGCTCGGACGAAGCTTCCGACGGCGACACACCAAAGCGACCCGAGTCGCCCATCTCCAATGACCCAAAATGGAAAGCCCCTGTCGAAGATCTTATTGAAGACGCGATCAAAAATCACGAAAACCTTACCCAAGAACAAAAGCAGTCTGAATTAGAAGACCAACTCAATAAACTCGAACGAATCTCCAACGCGGAAAACGTAGCGAAGATCACCCAGCATTTGGGGCCCTTAGTTAATAACCAAGACAGAAAAACAGAGCCCGTAAAGCAACCCAATAAACCGTCCAAGGACCAACCCTCGTTTGACCACGATACGGCTCAAGTCCACGACGTCGTCAAGTCCGAAAAAAACGGCAAGACGATCTACATAGCAACAATGCTTGACAAAGAGGGTCGCACGCTGGAAACCGAATTGACGGCAGCAGAAGGGGAGAGTCTTCACAACACCTTCCAACTCATCAAAAAGTCGCCCCTGCTCGAAAAAATCTACCGCGGTGTCGTCATGGGGACGCTAGACAAGCTTCTTAGACCCAAGTCGACGCCGGCCGACAAAGGCGCAGCCGTCTTAAAAGAAGAACCTGAAGCCGTCTTAAAAGAAGAACCTGAAGCCATCTTAAAAGAAGAACCCGTACCGCAATAGTATCGTGTTATCGGGTTCGATGTCTGGAGTTGCCGAGCCGTATTCCGCCGCGCGGGAAAAAACGTAGCCAACTTCAAGTATCCGGCCAGCTCCCCCGTCTCGCTTGCGTTCTAGACCGATGATTAGACGATAATCGCGTAGAGTCAGCCGATCGTTGGTGGCCGTCGTCCGCTCAATCGACCATGTGTTTCCACCAAACTCCCCTTTGAAATACAGCCAATCTTCGTAGTCACTTCCGACCACGATGCGACGACTGAGCTTGGGTGTTGGAAAAAGCAATTCGTAGCGAGCATCGGCGTGAGGCATCCAGATCAATCCACCAGCTGCCAAGACGGTAACGTCATCGCGATTGAGGTATAAGACACCCATGATCAACTCCAGCTGACCCGGAATCCACTCATAACGTGCGAGCCCTTTACCGGTAATTCGAAACGCGTCGCTATCATCCTGTTGAAAATCACTATAAACACTGGGAGCCACTCCCAGAATAAACATCCAACGATCATTTAGTCGCGGATACCAAGTGAAATCGACATAAGCCTCGTGCAGTCTGGCGGGCACGTCCGGCGCGTTTGGCCCATTGAGAAATCGCACGTCGAACCGAGGAGTAATCAATAGCGGGCTATCTTTGCTGGGCAGTGGCACTGCAAACGTAGCGAAGATGTCGAACTCAGTAATTCCATATCCTTCCGGATGTCCGCGGTCCAACCACGTCATCGTCAAACCAGACTTTTGGAAGAACGAGTTCTCTTTATGATCTCGTATCAACGGCTCCAGAACGGATTCGTTGGGCCATGGCTCTGTCAGTGGATGCTCGCCAGGAAGATTCGGACTGACGAAGTCTCCAGCCTCTAGCGTTTCAATCACTTGCCCATTGACGTGATTGAAGCCGACGTTCGCTAGCTCTTTGTCGTCGTACATCAGCGGTGGGTGTTCGAAGAATACGGCGTTCGATGCGACCGGTGGCAGCCGCCGCATTTCTGTCTGAGCACAAACTCTCGCCTCGGCCAGTAGGCACAAAGCCACACATAGGCAAATGACACTCAACCTCTCACCGCACCAACTCTGCATGACTCGAAACGGAGTATTCGTCATCCGTGACCTCGCCCAATCGATGAAATCGATTTATGAAACATTCTGTTTAGTATGTAAACCCAGCTCGAAGCATGAAGGTATCGTCCATCGAGAAACTGTCGGCAGGGCTTTCGACGTAGATCACTTCGCGGTCCAAAACATAACCAGCTTCGATCCAGCCAGTTCTGTGATTGGGAACTTCCCACTCAAGACCCACCGTGATCCGAATATCGTTGATGTCGATTCGATTCGTCAATCCACTGACTCGCTCGACGGTCCACGAGCCACCGCCGTATTCTCCCGCCACATACCACCAAACGTCGGCGGTCCCCACAACGGACAGCCGGCGAGCGAACTTTGGCTTCGGGAAGAAGATCTCCCAACGAGTGTAATCATCCGGCGTCCAAATGATTCCGCCAGCGGGAAGCATTTTGATTTTGTTGCGGTCTAAATAGACCACACCTAGTTTCAATTGCATGTTGGGATAAAACTGAACTGTCGCCAGTCCCGTCGCCTGAATTCTAATACTGTCCGTTGTAATCGTCTGGAAGTCGCTGTGAACACCTACTCGAGCACCGAGTTCCGCACCCAACACCGAGTTTGGAGAGTGATACTCAAAGAATCCATCGAGATAAGCACTAAACGATTTCGACGGCAAGTCAGCCGTGGATGGCGGCGCTGGACCGTCCCATAGATTCAAAATGAAACCTGGGGACAATTGCATGTACTCGCCCGTCCACAGAAAAGGAACATTGCCAGTTACATAGATTTCCGATTCATTGATGTCGACGTCATCGAACCCGTCGCCGTTCAACCATGTGTGACGAACCGAAACGCTCTGAATGAATCGTACTGGTGCGTTCCAATCGATGTTCGGCCCGTTTGGATTGAAATAACCAGCCCCAAAACCTCCCGGAAAGAGGGCCGGGGGTTGCTGATTATAAGGAGCAGTCTGAGCGCCGTCCGGATAGGCTGGGTACGGTTGCTGAAACGCGTCCTGCGTTTGAGGGTAGGCAATGGCGGGCGGCTGGGAAGCCGCGCCTGGGTTGTATTGATCAAAACCCTGCTGTGGCACGCCAAGCGTGCCCCCTGGACCGGTAGGCGGCAACGGACGAACACCTGGACCTAGCTGGTTTCCAAAGAAACCACCTTGATAAACAGTAGTCGGTCCAGCTGCATGGCTACTCGCCTCGGGGAAACGAGCAAGCTGTGCGGCCGCCGTACTCCAGGGTACCAACGTCAGTAAACAAACGACGCTTAAACTATTTCTTACTCTTCTCACAAAATCTCTCAAGTCTTGAAGTAGCGAATGCCGATCAGAAAAGACTTTTCAGACAAGGAGTTAACTACAGAATTGACTTTCTAGGGTCAAGTTCGAAAAGAGAAAAGACAGCGACTTTGCGTAGTTAGCCCCGAAATCGCTAGCACTGCTCGCGACGTAATCCTTAAATCCCTGCAAATCTTCGAGTGAGCCTTTTGCGCGGGAGATTCACAGGCGGACGCGTCCGTCCCCAGCCTCGTATTCGCAACTCTCGGAGTTGGCTTCTCCATCCGGAAACCATGCTCGATTGCATGCAGGTCCCCATTCCGGATTTCGCCGACCGCGAGGGCGAAATGTCGGAAATGCCGGAAATGTCGGAAATGCCTAAGGTCGTTTGGTCTAGAGATGCTCTTTTGTGAATTTTTGATTTATTGCCGATGAGATATGCGTTATAATCGCAGGCATTGAACAGTTGGTTTCACGCCTTGGGGTCACTACCTACCTCCCCTTACCCAACTTAGAGGCAAAAAGGTCAGCAGCAGTTTCGGTCTATTCGAAATTGTGGAAAGCTGCGCAACGCGCAGATGAAGAGGGATATACCATGCAAACTTGGCGCGGACTGCGTTCACGATGCGATGCACAAGTAAACAAACGGTTCCGTTCGGGCAGGGGCGGGTCACAACAGCGGCGTCACATTTCGCGGCTGCTTTGTTTGGAAGCCTTGGAAAGTCGTCGCGTTTTAGCGGGCTCTTTCCTGCCGGCTGTTTCCGCTGGTGACTTAAATTCATTTCCGATCGACGAAGCGGCGGGCCTCACAGCGAGTCAGCGAAACGCGAATGTACTCTGGACGCACAACGACGCGGGCGATTCGAATCGAGTCCTTGGAATAAACTCCGACGGACAGTTTCTCGGCAGCTTTCAACTCCAAGGAGCCACCAACGTAGATTTCGAAGATATTGCCGTTGGAGTCGGTCCCACGACTGGCGTTAGCTATCTGTATGTTGGCGATATAGGCGACAGCACCTCGTCGCGAGCCGACATCCAAGTGTACCGCGTAGCTGAACCGCAAGTCGATTCTGAGGGCGGCGATCAATCGAGTACCATTTCCGCATTCGATACTCTAACTTTGTCTTACCCCGAC
>JBLHLE010000655.1:0-5043 GCA_047620805.1 Pirellulaceae bacterium | reverse complement strand
AACGCCGTGCAAGTTTACACTACGCTACGGTGCTGCGAGTTGCTCCTTACCGCTTCGCGGTAGCAAAACCGGTGGGCATTTGCCTGTGGCGGGGAATCTAGTATTTCGCGTCTGTTGTTTGTGATAAGGTGTTTCGTGTAGTAGGCCTCGCAATATCACTACCTAAAAGGAGAGCTGATCGTGATCACTATAAAATTCAGAGAGTTTGCCAGGGCTTGGACGATAGTCGTGTTTCTCATCGCGGGCGTCGCGGCAATGTTGGTTTCCCAAGTCGCGAAGGCGGAGGAAAAAGAACCGGCAAGCAAGGCCAAGACGGGTCACAAGCTTCACCTGACGCCGGCAAACGCGGGACAGCTTTTGGAAGTCGTCCGCCCGCACGACGACGAATGGCGGCATCTTAAAGTGCAGTGGCTGACCGACGTAGTGGCCGCTCGCAAGCGCGCGGCAGCCGAGGACAAACCGATCCTCATCTGTTACACCGGCGGCGCGGGATACAACGAACCACTGGGCGTCTGCTGAAGTGCCGCCTCCAGTCACCTGGCAGGTGGCTCCGCGATTTACACTGACGCAGCGATCAAGATTCTGAACGAGAAGTTTGTCTGCTTCGCACCGGGATGGTTCATCAATGTGAAAGATGAGACATACCAGGCGGCGTGGAAAAGGTTTTACGTCGCCAAATCCCGTCCGGACGAAGGGACCGGCTGGTTGCGAGGTAGCAACTTAGTACTGATGACTTCCAGCGGACGACTGCTGCAGGGCGACTTGAAGGATCGCAACGAGCTGGCGCAGGCACTGCAGGGAGTGCTCGACGCATACGCGCAACTTCCCGAGGGCGAACGCCGAGCTAAGTCCGTCGAAAGCGAAGTCAAGTCGCAAGAATCGCCGCCGGCCGATGGGCTGGTATTAACGATTTACGATAGGCCGATGGGCCGCGACTCGGAAGGCCAATACCGACTTCCTACTCAGGACGATCTCGGCGGACTGCGATCCGAGGCCCCGCACGGTCAGCGCAGTTCGCTATGGCTGACGAAGGAGGAGTGTCAGTCGCTCATTCCAAACGAACCTCAGAAAGGCCAAACGTACGACGTCGACGCGAAACTCGCCAAGCGAATCTGGCTCTATGGCCTCGTCCCTCAAAGCCTCTGGGTGGTCGAGGAAACTTGGAAACCCGATTCCGTGAAGCAAGGGGAATTGCAGGTCACAGTTGACGAAGTTTCGCCGCAAACTCTCCGTCTGCGCTTGCACGGTTCGGTGCTCATGACCGGGCCAACCGTGCTGCACGAGTGGCCCAGTCGAAAATTCATTAAGAATCTCACCAACCGTTACGACGCGCGGCTGGAAGGCGTGTTGCACTTCGATCGCGTTCAGCGGCAAATCAAAAGCTTCGATTTAGTGGCTTTGGGTGATTACAGTGGACGCTGGTTCGCAGGACACAAAGGATGGATCGAAGCCACGCCCGACGCGCCGCTGCCGCTGACCTTTGCCTTTGAAATCGACGATTCCGCTTACAAATTACCTCCGGAACGTCGCCGGCCGCGATCGTTTATGCATTCCTACATTTTCCGGGATCGCGACGAACAGTATTGGGATCCCGATAAATGGCTGGCCGACTGGAAACGACGACAACAGTAAGATAGACACTTACGTCATTTTTTCATTGGAGATAACAGCCACGTAGCCGCTTCGTTGTTTCTGTCCACCGATAACGAAAGCGGGTGGCCCGCTTTTGCTTCTTGATAGGCAGCGGCCGTCGCTGCGAAAGTCGCCTTGAGATCGACGGCCGAAACCTGGCGATTTAGACCGTCAACCGAGTTCGCTATTGTCAACGGCTCGCAATATCACATGCCACAACTAACCGCTTTCAAATAAGAGGTGAACGATGCTTTTTCGATTCATGATGGTCAGTCTATTCGTCGCTTACGCCGTTTCGTTGCAAGCTGAGGAGCGTGTCTCAAGAATCCCGGCGGCCGACTTTGAGCGACTAACTACGGTAATCAAACCGCAGAAAGGCGAAAGTCCGTGGCGCGACATTGCCTGGCTTACCAATGTTACCGAAGCGAGAAAGAAAGCTGCCATTGAAGGCAAACCGATCGTTATTTTTACCGCCGCCGACGGCAGCCCTCTCGGTCGCACGTGAGGCGCCTGCACATCAAATCGCGCTCGGTGGTTCACCGGCGCTCAAGTCGAACCAGCGTACGTCATGAAATATTTCGTGCCGTTAGCCATGGATACCTATTTTCGCGGCAACTCAGTTGAAGTGGAGTTTTGTAAACAGGTGCGGGCGGGAGGGAATCATTTGGTCGCGGCGACTGCCAGCGGAAAGCCGCTGGGAAACAACAGCCAACTGAAATTGCGCGAACTCGAGTTGGCGAGCGTGTTAACCGAATTCAAAAAGCTGCCGGTCGAAGATCGCCAAACGAAACTTGTGACTCCGTCTGATGTCAAGCCATCCCAACGTCCAGTCCCCCAGCCGCCCGCGGATGGTCTCGTAGTGCGAGGTTATTGCACGTACTTGAAGATAGACAAAAGCGACGAGCTGATTCGTTCCGACGTCTACTATTACAAACAGAACCCGGATCGTTGGAAAGTGGAAACGCAAAACGACATGCTTTGGCTAACAGAGGCGGAACGGAAAAGTTTAGTTCCGAAAAAACTCCAAGCAGGCGAACATGTGGTAGTGCCGCCCGCAATTCAGCAGCGTTTCTTTAGCACAATTGGCATCGATTATATGGAAGGCAGCGTGAACTCGTTACCCACGCGGGAGTCGATCATAACCGTCACCGTCGAACGAGTTGACGATGATGGCGTCAGCTTGCGGTTGGACGGATATGGTCACATGGGCGAACCTTTTGATGAGGACCTTAAAGGCAAAGCCCGCACACGCGGTTGCGAAATTCGAGTGTTGGGCCGCTTGCATTGTGACCGCTCGGCGAAGTTTGATCGCTTCGACATCGTGGGCGTTGGACGGGCGTGGGGCAACAAGATGAATTACACCCGGCGAGAGTTGAGCATCGAGGGCTATCCGTGGATGTACGGCATCGCCTGCGAATTGGTGACTGGTAATTCCCCGATCGATCAAATCCCGCCCTATAACCTGCTGCACTACAACGGCAGCGGGTCGGTTTATTTCACGAAGCAATAGTTGGCTGATGGAACTCGCATTTATAGTGCACTCGCTGAGAAGGTAGCGAGTTCTGCTGCTCTGTTGATTCCGCTCAGCTATGTAGGAAGATATGGATACTACGTTGCGATTCCTATCGTAACTTTCACCCTTGATTTATTTTAGTTCTCAACGTGCAGTCTTCGACTCGAATAAGGCAATCGCGTTTTTGTCTGGAGATTCGTTTCTTTATTGCTGGTATGGACTGATCGCGATATGTGTGTCGGCACTTTAAGCAATTCCGGAGCAGCGACACTACAAACCGAACAACGCGAATTAGTTTTCGGCGACCGCCAAAGTTATTGATCGTTCAATTTTACGCGCAGGAAATGAACGCCCTCGGAGTTCATGAATACCGTGCCGATATGTCGCGCGTCGAGTTGCAGAGTTCGCGCCGAGTAATACCGCGCGGCAATCTTCGTGTCGGGCAACAGAATTTCTGTTCGCTGTGCGGTCCATGTTCGGCCGTCGTCGGACGATAGATTGAGACGCAGTCCTTTGTTGTCGTGGCCAATGCCCCAGGTGACGAGAACTCGCCCATCGGAAAGCGCGGTTAAATAACGGCCCTCCGCATTGTCGCGACTATCGGGAATCGCAGGAAATCCCGCGATTAATTCCCAGCTCTTTCCATCGTCGGCGGAGTGCAGCAAGACGGGTCCCATCGCCAGCAACGCGCCCGTTGCCGTTCGGAGAATCTGTTGAAATTCATGCTGTTTGCCGTCCGGCCCAACTAGTGGGAAGTCGATAAGTTTAGCCGCTTTCGGATCGAACAATCGGGGCGCGCCAACTCGAAGTGGCAATAGCCAACGCCCGTCGCTCCACGGCAATACATTGTGGCGTACGGCACCGAGCTGTTTTCCGTTAGCATCGTCGGGACCGATCAACTTCTGGTCGCTCCAGGTCTGGCCTTGGTCGGCGCTGATTGAATAGAGCAACGCGCGTTCGTAGTAGCCATCGTTGGCCTTGTCGTCGGCGATGTAATTCCAGGTTATCAGCACTCGGTCGTCGGGCAGAGTATCGGCCGTCCCAGGATAGACTTCGAAGTTCTTGACCTCTCGAATGACTTTGGGCCGTAACGCTGACGTTGAAATCTCTGTCGGCTTCGACCACGTTGCTCCATCATCCTTTGAACGAGCGCACATCAACACGTTTGCGCCTTTGTAGACGACGATCAGGGTACTGTCTCGAGTGCGGCAAATAGAAGGGTGAACGTGACCACCGATTTTCGCCGCGAGAATTGAGACCGGTTTTTCGTCGGCAACCACGGTAGCCGCCAACACGAAAACAACCAAAGTAGCGAACGCCCGAAATCGGAATTTCCTGAATGTTTGCGTCATGTCCATCTGACCTCGCCTGCGTTGCTTAGGTGTATTGCCGTGGTGTCGTACTTTTGGATTTGGAGCGATTCAGCGCGTTCGCCACCCTCAAGGTAACCCATTACCATGATCGAATCTTGCAGCCTCGCTGTTCGCATCACAAGAGAGTTGAGCGAAGTTTCTTCGGAATCGGGGCGTATTTTCACTGAACCGCGAAGGATTCACGCAAGAACCAGCCCGACCATTTCTTCTGTATAGTTTTAGAGAATCACTTCCGCTTACCGCTTAATGCCTCCTTCTCTGTGACCCTTTCAACTCTCTGCGACTCTGCGAACTCCGCGTTTAAGACAGAATCGTTCGCTTTCTACACATCTTCGCTTTCTACACATCTGTTCGCGTTCTACACACTCAGAGTTAGTTGGCGACCGGTTTTCCAAAAATAGGTGGCAGTAAGTATGATGAAACGCGCCCTGCTATACTTGGGGGTAATCGGATTTACGTCGCCACCTGAAGTGAGTGGAATTGCCATGAGAGTTTCATGCTTACGTATTGTTACGACCTTGGGTG
>JBLHLE010000654.1:0-5044 GCA_047620805.1 Pirellulaceae bacterium | reverse complement strand
CTGTAGGATTCGTGATTTCCACGTTCTTCTACAGCGGCAAAACCTACATTCAGGGCGATGACAAAGACACCGGCGAGATTCTCAAAGAGACGTAGTCCATCAGGCGAGTGCGAATTTCGTGTCGCGAGAAAACTTCGTTATTCAAATCTAACGGTACGAGTATCCTGTTCGGCACCCGTTGGCGTGGTGAGAGAGCCGTATAATTCAGGCCGACGAGCGCGAATCCAGCGGACGCCCGTACATCGTTCGCGCAAAGAGGCGTCCAGTTCCGCGACGAGCATATCGTCGCCGGCCTTCCAAGTCTCCACGATTATTCGACCGTAGGGGTCCAGGATCATGGCGTTGCCAGTTCGGACTTCGTTGTCGTCGGGACCAACGCCATTGCTGAAGATCAAGAACATGCCGTTGTCGTGTGCGCGTGACGGCAGCCAACGCAGCAACCAGCCGCGTCCCTTATCCCCCTTGAACTCCGCTTCAATTCGCTCTGGTTCGGTCTCCCTGGCATCCCAGATTTCACGGTCGATAACACCCATAGCGAAAGGACTACCCGAGTTGCAGCCACCGGTTTGGTGAGGAGCGAGGAGGACTTCGGCACCGGCCATTGCACACGCTCTAGCGTTTTCAACAATGTTATTGTCATAGCAAATCAACACTCCAACGCGAACTCCGTGCGGGGTGTCGAAGACGGTGTATTGGTCGCCGCTGGCCATGTGTTCACTGATGAAACAGTGGATTTTTCGATGGCACTGCACTGCGCCGTTTGGCATCGCAACGACAAAGGAATTGTATAATTGGCCGTCGTCGGAAACCTCGACAAGGCCAGCGCCGATGGTCATCGAATACTGCTTCGACCAAATGAGTAACTGCTGGGAACTCGAACCGCTCGGAACTACTTCCGCCAACTCAACGAGTTCTTCGCGGGACATATTCCGCAGGCCCCAATACCCAGTGATGCAGCACTCTGGAAAGACGATCATTTGCACACCCGCCTGGTGTGCGTCTTTTATGAATCTTTCAATGATTGCCAGATTGGCCTTTTTGTCCGCATGATGGTGTTGGAACTGAACAGTTGCGACGCGGATCGAATTCATGGGTCATTCCTGCGGGTCGAAAACATCGTCTACAAATGGTTGCAAATAATTTAACGCAACGCGTTCGGAAACATTATTGTGCCCCAAACCACTCAGTCTGACAAACCTCTTGTCGGCACTTGCGGCGGCATTGAAAAGAACTTCACCGTAGTGAATTGGAACAACGGTGTCCTGATCACCGTGAATATGAATCAACGGATTTTGATATTGTCGAACATATTCCACGGAGTCATAGCGATTTCTCATCAATAGCTTCACCGGAAAAATCGGGTACTTGCCAGCGGCAACGTCCCCCATTCGACTGAAGGTACTTTGCAGAAAGAGACCTTTAACTTGGTGTTTTGCACCTAGATGACATGCGACCGCACCGCCCAGCGAACGCCCGTAGACAATCACCTGTCCCGGCGTAACTCCGTTCTTTTCCGCCAACCATTTAATCGCCGCCTCGCCGTCGGCCAAGATTCCATCTTTGGCCGGGCTACCTTCGCTGCGGCCATAGCCCCGATAATCAAACACGAGCACATTTAGATTCAGTTCACGGCTGAGCAGCGCCCCGTAAGGACCGTTGTAGCCGACGTGCTCTCCATTGCCGTGGCAAAACAGCAATGTTCCTCGAGCCCCGTCTTGCTCATAATACCAAGCATGCAACTTGGTACCGTCCGCCGACTCGAACTCGACGTCCGTCGCGCCGTGTCGGCTGGCAACCCAGTTGCCAGCGGGGTATTTGGGTGCAGGGTAAATGATACTGGTCTCAAAAATGACCAACAAAAGCAAAATTGCCGCGTAAATCACGATGGCAACAATCAGATACTTGAGCAACATTTTTCTTATTGTCGACCGTTCTGCGTCACGCTTAAAGATAGATTTAGCGCCGGATTTCATTCTGTTTACTCAATACTTGTTTATATTCCACGACCCATTCGCGCTGAGTTTGGCAATTGTACCTTGATCCACACGATGAATACAAAAAATGCCCGCAACGTGCGGCAACACGGCGGGCGTTTTAAACTGCGTTGGGGTTTCCCACGAAGTTAGAAATTGTATTTGTCGCTCTTCGGATCAAAATCCGTGGCGTTGAAACCTGGATTTACCGTGAGATCCATATAAGTGTACTCTTCGATCAGTTCGGGTTTACCGCCCGCGGTCTTTGGCCATTCGTATGCTGAGTAGCGAATTGGAATGTTAAGTTCATCGTCGATAAAGATACGAGCTACGTAGAAATCGTGCTCCTTCTTTCGTTCGACATGAGTGACTTGCAGCATCGTGCAAACACGTCCTGAGACCTTGCAATTTTCTACAAACTTGACTTTGCAAGGGCCGAGCAGTTTGTCGCGTTCGCCCTTTTCGATGAGCCGAGTGACGAGGGTCTCAATGCCTACTTCGGTGATCGGATAGCGATTGCCTCGCATCGCGACGGGACCGTCGGGGCGAAGCCATAAGCTGGGAAGGATCAGTCCAAGGCCGGCACCGCCTTCGTGAGCAATCATCTTGCCATTGTTGGAACCTTCTACATACAGAACTTCGCGGCCACGGATTTTTTCCGGCTTCAGGAAGTTCATATAAACGCCGAAAGGAACGACAACCTTTCCGTCCACGACTTTGCGATTACGTACCTTTGTGTGCATATACTCGTAATCACCGAGAACACCGTTAACGCGTTCACGTTTGACAAGCGTGCACTGGTAGTCAGTGATATCAGCTTGAATATGAGTCAACCCGGAGCGGGCTTTGTCCAAGGCAGAGTCCAACGGGTGAACATTTTTCTTCGGTTCTATGCTTTTGGCTACACGATAAACCGGCTTAGTTAGTCCTGCGCGGGACTGCTGTTCAGTTTGTTGTGCAACTACGTTTCCGATGAGACACGTTGCCCCGACGACAACACCAGCGACGAGGACGCGGGCGTTTTTAGTGAATGAAAATAAAATACGCGTCATATGTCCATGTCTCCATCTAAAGACAACTCAACCCAGTCACTTCCTGATGTAGATTGCCTGAGCAAAAGGGTTTTCTACTTCGAAAGGACGGGAGTCGTCTCGTTTCATCCCTGAATGAGTGAAATACTTCTACTACTTAGTATCGCCAGACGACAGTCGCTATGATTACAATCCGCAATGGATCCCCCAGCACTTGCCCAATCGGACAAACTACGCAACTGGTTGATCCCTACCTTCGTCTTAGTTTATACCGCACTCGCGTAGTTTCGGGGAGATTAGTTTGTGACAGCACCCAAATTGAGTATTCAGGTCGTCGTTTCGGACATGTTTGAAGAGAATGCGTTTATCGCCTACCTGGAAGGGCGTGACGATTGCGTAATCTTTGACCCCGGACTCAATCCAGAGCGGATAATCGAGGCCGTTGAAAAAATTGGAAGAATTCCAGCCTCTATCCTAAATACGCATGGGCACAGTGACCATATCGCTGGAAATCAGGCTCTAAAGGACAAATGGCCCGATATTCCGTTGGTCATTGGGCACGGAGATGCCCACAAGCTGACCGACCCAAAAGAGAATCTGTCCGCGGGTTACGGCGTTTCGATCATTAGCCCTCCGGCCGACGAAACGGTGAAGGAAGGCGACGTTTATTCCTCGGCGGGACTGGAACTCGAGGTGCTCGAGACTCCTGGCCACTCGATCGGACACGTCGTTTTTGTCTGGAAAGGGGGACCACAAGTTGTGGTATTCGGCGGCGACGTTCTGTTTCGACAGGGAGTGGGGCGAACCGACTTCCCCGATGGAAACCAAGAGGACCTGATGATCTCCATTCGTACAAAACTGTACACCCTGCCAGATGACACGATTGTTTTAACGGGTCATGGTGAGGCGACGCAGATAGGTTTCGAGAAAAAACACAACCCATTCGTGCGGGGCGAATAATCGTCGAGTAACCGAGCTGGCTAGTCCTTTGGTGGCTCGAAGATTCCAGTCTTGCCGGTTCCCCCAGTGCCCGAGGGCTGGATCGCTGGAATGCGGAGAATGAAGCGACTGCCGACTCCCAATTCACTTTCAACGTCGATATCGCCGCCGTGTTCGCTGAGGATCTTCTGGCTGACGGGGAGCCCAAGTCCGGTTCCCCTGTTTCCTTTGCGAGACTCGAACACGGAGAATATTTTTTTAATATCCTGAGGCTCAATTCCAGCGCCGTTGTCGGCTACGACCACAGCAATATTTGACTTGTCGGATGCCCATTCGATCGATACGGCAACTTCCGCGTTGTCGCGTCCCTCGCAAGCGTCGATCGCGTTTGTAACGACGTTCAGAATAGCGCGGTGCAGTGCATCTTCGTCCAGCAACAGCTTGGTCACCGTTTCATTCTTCGACCACGTCAACGCCACGCCAGCATCTTTGGCACGCGTCGACATCAACTCGACAACATCGTTGACGATGACATTGAGATCATTGGGGACCATGTCGGGCTCCCGGTCTTTACTGAACGACAGCATGTCCATTACCAAATTCGAGATCTTCTCCTGATTCTTATCGACGATCGACCAGCCTTTGCGAATGACCTCCATTTCGGTGGATTTGAGTCCTTCTTCGATCAGATAACTTCCGCCGCGGATTCCCTGCAGGATGTTCTTGATGTGGTGGGACAACGTCGCGATTGTTTGCCCCATCGCGGCCAGACGCTCGGACTGGACCATCGCGGAATAGTACGAGGTGTCTTCGACTGCCAGGGCCGCCTGATGCCCGATTGCAACCATGAGCTTGAGATGTTCTTCGTTGAATCGATTCGGGAACGACTGAGCAAGCAGTTTTCCTGGCGGAGTATAGGTGTCGATGTAGACGACTCCGACGACGCCGTATCGCCCTTGCAGCGGAACGCAGATGGCTTCTCGAACCCCCATCGTAACGATGCTACCGCCGGCATCCCAACGCTTGTCATCCTTGGCATCGCTAGTCAGCACGCCCTCGTTCTTTTCCATGACATAGTCGAGGATGGTGCGACTAATCAGC
>JBLHLE010000653.1:0-5050 GCA_047620805.1 Pirellulaceae bacterium | reverse complement strand
TATCGCGGCTATGTCGGAGTCGAATATGAAGGCGGAAAAGACGAATTCACAGGTATAAAGAAGACACGCGACCTGCTGTTGAAAGTTCGCGACCAACTCGCTAGCCAATACAAATAATCGTTGAGTAACCAGAAGAAAGGGCGGGCAATTGTCCGCCCTTTTTATTGCGTCGCGTTTTATTTCATTGCGGCACGTTCATTGCGGCACGTTCATTGGTTCGCGTTCATTGGTTCGCGTTCATTGGTTCGCGTTCATTGCGGCACGTTCATTGCGGCACGTTCATTGCGGCACCTGGCCCAGCCGTACACAAAGTAACGACAGTGGACTTCAGAGACCGCCCGCCACCAGCAATAATAGCTGCCATGAATAACCACCAACAAATTGAAGCTGTCTTTCGTTCACTGAACCGGGAAATATGGATCGTGACAGCTGCCTCCGGCAGATCGCGGGGCGGATTGATCGCGACCTGGGTCTCACAGGCCTCACTCGATCCTCTCGATCCCGTCGTGGTGATTGGAATTGCGACAAACCACTTCACACGCACTCTGATCGACGAAAGCCATCGATTCGGACTCCACCTGCTGCGACCCAACCAAACGGAATTGGCCTTGAATTTCGCTACCGGCAGCGGGCGAGATCGGGACAAACTTGCTGGCCTTCCGTTGCAACCCAACCGCAATCCCCCCGTCCTAGCCGACTGCGCATCGTGGCTGGAGTGCGAAGTTGAATCGAGAGTCGACGGAGGCGACCGCGTCTACTATTGGAGCAAAGTGATCGGGGGGCAGAAATTCTCGCCCGAGGCACCCCTTTGCGAACAGCAACTCATCGCCGCTGCCAGTCCAGACCAACTCGCGGCCCTCAAACAAAATCGACTCGAAGACATCGAACTCCAACGGCCACTCATTCAAGCGTGGCGGGCCAATCGGGAGCGCTGAGGTGAGTTCCCCAAAAACTGATAACTGCTCTACTACCCACAAGCCTCACAATCCGACTGACGAGAAAAATCGCAATCAAGACGAACCGAACGCTCCTCCAGCGCGTCCAATAAAGCGTTGCCGCACGCAAATTTCATGTGCGACGCAAAGCGTTGAGTACGAGTGATTTGCAACTGTCAGGCTGTAAAACAGCCCCGCTCCGGGTATACTCCACCCGTCGTCAGCTGTAGACATCAAGTACACTTGATAAGTAAGTTATTTTCTAGGAGGTACCTTCTGGCCGTGTATGAAACCGATCGCGCACAAGGCGTAGCGAGTGAGAAAGCAGTCCTCGTTCGAGTCATTTTGCCCGACCAATCCTTCAACGATGAACCGCTCGAAGAATTGGAAGGCCTCACCACAACTGCTGGCTCAATCGTCGTCGCCGAAATGATCCAACGACGCGAAAAGCCGGATCGCACGACTTACATTGGAAAAGGTAAAGTCGACGAGCTGAAATTACTGGTGGATACACGCGAAGCGGACCTTGTCATTTTTGATAACGACCTCTCACCCGCTCAGATCAGAAACCTGGAACAGGCGGTATGCGTCAAGGTAATCGATCGAACCGAATTGATTTTGGACATTTTTGCGTCCAACGCCCAAACGCATGAATCTCGTCTCGCCGTCGAACTCGCCCAGCTTGAATACTCGCTCCCCCGCCTCAAACGGATGTGGACTCACCTTTCGCGGATCAAGAATGGCATCGGTATGCGCGGTCCCGGTGAAAAGCAGTTGGAAGTTGACCGCCGACTGGTCGAAAAACGAATCCACGACCTACGCAGCGAACTCGACCGAATCGAAGGTCGCAAAGAAAGGCAAGTTTCCTCCCGCAACGATCACATGACCGTATCCATCGTCGGCTATACGAACGCGGGGAAGAGCACGCTCATGAACGCTTTGACGGCCGCCGGCGTGCTAGCCGAAAACAAACTTTTCGCAACGCTAGACACGCGAACTCGACGCTGGCACCTTCCCAACTGGGGCCCAGTACTTCTCAGCGACACCGTTGGATTCATTCGCGACTTGCCTCACCGACTTATCGCAAGTTTCAAAGCGACACTGGAAGAATCGCGGCAAGCCGATCTACTACTTCACGTCGCCGATGCCAGCAACGTAGCAGTTTACGATCAGATCAGCGCCGTTTACGAAGTCCTCGAAGGACTCGGAATCGAATCGAAAGATACCGTGCTGTTACTCAACAAAATCGATGCCGTCGCCAGCCACTCGACTGTTGATGCCGTGCTCAGCCGCTACCCCAACGCAATTCCCGTCAGCGCACACACCCAAGAGGGACTCGAAAAATTAGCGGTCGCAGTCAGCGATGCCCTCAGCCGCACATTCCAAAACGTCGACATCGAGACCAGCGTCACCAATGGCAAACTAATGGCGTATCTGGCCGCTCATGGCGAAATCATGTCCAAACGCTACACCGGCGAACGAGTCACGATGCATTGCCGCATCCCGGGGAAATTCCTCGGCAAAATCAAACCCGACGCGGCAACCATTACCCCTCGCGCCAAGACTACTCCAACCGTTAACGATCCATCAAACGATACCGACTTGACGACCAGTGATACACCGGCTGGCGAAACGGTCGGCGAACTTCAGGACGAAACCGTATTTAGTGCTGACGTCGGCGAAAACCCCGTCGGCGAAAACCCCGTCGGGGAGAACGACGAGCCAACAGAAGACGTTGCGTAACGCTGCCGCTCCTGGCATCATGGTAGGCGCTATCCCATCTCCCCTACCCTCTATTTTCTGAGCAATACTTTTCGTGGCCACTCGTCGACTTCAAAACGCGCGGATTTTGGTAACCGGAGCTTCAGCCGGCATCGGTCGGGAAATTGCCCTTCAGCTGGCCGCAAAGAAGGCGCTGCTCCTCCTCACCGCTCGTCGCGCTGACCGCCTCGAAGAACTTGCCACTGAAATCGAATCGGATCATGGAGTCGCACCCCTGTGGATCGCCGGTGACATCACCGACCCCAACCATCGCTCGGCACTTCTCGAAACCTGCCAGAGCAAACTCGGCGGACTGGACGCCCTGATTAACAACGCGGGAATCGGGGCTATCGGAAGGTTTGACAAAGCATCCCAGGACCGACTTCGGCAAGTAATGGAAGTCAATTTCTTCGCGCCGGTCGAACTAACTCGGGCAGCGTTACCGCTACTGCGAGAGGGCCAACGCCCTATCATCGTCAACGTCAGCTCCGTGCTAGGGCATCGCGCCGTCCCAAAAAAGAGCGAGTACTGCGCCAGCAAATTCGCCCTTCACGGCTTTAGCGACGCCCTTCGCGCCGAGCTATCCGAGACAGGAATTGACGTCCTTTTGGTCAGCCCCAGTACCACCAAAACCGAGTTCTTTGACAACGTAATCGAAAATGAAGACCAACTACCCTGGCTGGCACTCGGCGGACAAAACCCTCGCAGCGTGGCCAAGGCCGCCGTCTCCGCAATGGGCTGGGGACGTCATGAAATCATCCTCACTGCGGGCGGAAAACTGCTCGTCTGGCTCGACCGACTCTGTCCTCCATTCATCAATCGCCTGGTCGCCTGGTTTGGATAGACTTTCGGTAAACTCCCCTTATCGAACTTGTGCAGAAACTGAAACAGATTGCGACGCAATGACATTAAGTACTAACAGACAAACTACTTAAGTCACGCATCCCGTTCTTGAAAATCGATTTAATAAGTAAACACTTGATAACTAGTCTTGGCGCTGATACTCTACAAATGCGTAAACAAACATATACACCACGCGGTTTATAGCTTTTATTGAGGTGACACCAATGATGACCCGACTATTCATGGGCTTGATTGCTCTTTCGCCCCTCGTGATCACGGGCTGCCAACAACCGGCTGCCGAGTTCGATCAACTCGCTCAGAACGAAGCGGAAGATATCTTCGGACAAAATCCAAACGATCTCATCGGTGAACAGAATAACGACCAACCCAACGCCGCAGGCGTTGCTGACGACAAAGATTTCAATTCGACCAAAGCTCGCTCGAAGATCGTTCGAGTTTTGCTCAATGTTCTGGAAAGACTGGATAACGATGAAGGCTCGGAAGAAGAGCGGCGTCTCGTCCGAGGTATACTTGAAGAAGCGGACGAAGAACTAGCGAACTCGCTGGGCGATGCCTCTTTGCATAAGATTGTTGCAGCGAACCAGCGCAAACGCGCCTTCTACATTCCCCATCGAACCCGCTCGAAGCAAATCTCGCCGATCGTCCGCGAAGCGGAGCCAGAGCAGCCTCACGGGCTCGATCAAAAAAACGATATCCTCGACAATCCGCAACCTCAACAACCCGCTCCCACCACTCCGACAAAAGACGCGACTCCTGCAGGAGATGCGACGCTACCGGAGACTGGCAACTAATTGAGCGAACAAGTTCACCGCGCAGACTGAGAAAGCCCTTTGTCGAAATAATCGACCAAGGGCTTTTTTCACAGTGTGCCTTTCCTTTCCAGGTGAGGCTTCCGAAGTGCGACAGCTCGTGGCGCCGCCCCGACGAATCACAATCGCGGTTGCCAGTCGCGGTTGCCAGTCGCGGTTGCCAATCGCCGAAAATGCGTTCTTCTTTCCTACTGCGAAGCAGTACAGAATCATTTTGACCAGCTCCAGCAGCCCAACTCAGAACTCAAAACTCAAAACCTACATGCCTGTCGGCCGAATCGCAGACGGATCGCGTCGACTTCCCGCTGCGTCAGCTTGTTTCCTCGCAGGTCCAACAGCTGCAATGAATCGAGATATCGAGCTCCGGCAATAAGGCGCCCGCCGGCGGGTCCGATCTCGTTCTGCGACATGAACAGCGACTCGAGGCTGCTGACATCGGACGTTATTGCCAAAGTTTCCATGCCTCGATCGGTGAGGCCATTTTGAGTCACATCGAGTGAAGTGAGCTGGTCCATCATGGCGGAGGTAACTAGCCGAGCAAAGGCGTCGTCGCCTAGTGCGCAGTTATTCAATAGCAACCGCGTCACGTTGCCGAGATACTGACACTCTAGAATCAGTTTCAGTTTATCTTCCGAGAGGAAAGTAAACGGAAATCCGAGACCTCGCAGACGCTGTAGATGT
>JBLHLE010000652.1:0-5052 GCA_047620805.1 Pirellulaceae bacterium | reverse complement strand
GGGCAGGGGAGGGGGGCAGGGAGACCTGGGGAGGGGAGGGCTTTCAATTACTACGGATTGTAATTGAGGTCCCTCTGATGGGTCAATTCAAAGCAATGCGTCAATTTGCAACAACTCGTTTTCACAGACGGGTTTCGCGGTTACGTGAAGGGCGCCGCTAATTATTGTTCGGCCTCTTTCATTAGTGTTTCCAGCTGTGCGACGACAGCGGGATGTTGTTTGGCCACGTTTTTTTGCTCCCCAATGTCGGTCGCCAAGTCGTACAGTTCCGTATCACCTTTGCCGAGTTGTACCGCTTTCCAGTTGCCTTTACGGATCGCTACTTTAGCCCCGTAACGCCAGAACAGGTACTCGTGGGATTTTTGTTCTTTGCCAAAAAGAGTCGGCAAGTAGGAGATGCCATCGATGATCTTGGGAGTATCAGCACCAGCGAGTTCACAAGCGGTGGGCAGAAAATCCCAGGCGGCTAGAGGTTCGTTGCTGACAGATCCCGGCTGAATCTTGCCCGGCCAAACTGCTACCGTTGGTTCGCGAATGCCGCCTTCGTAGAGATCGCGTTTGAATCCTCGCAGCGGACCGTTGGAGTCAAAGAACTCGTGCTTATGCCCTCCCTCTGAGTGCGGGCCGTTATCCGAAGTGAAGATCAGTAGGGTGTTCTTGTCAATTTTCAATTCCCTCAGCAAGTCGCGGAGCAACCCGACGTCGGAGTCCATACGAGTGATCATGGCGGCGTGACCCTTGGCTGTGCTGGGCCACTTTTCGTTCTCGTAAATTCCGTAGTTGGGGATCTCCATTCCATTCCCAGTTACTCGACCACCTTCATTGTTGGCGTGAGGGATTGTCCAGTGAACGTGAGCCAGGAACGGCTTCTTGCAGTTTTCACGGATGAAGCCAAACAGTTCGTTGGTCATCACGTCGTGCGACCAAGTAACGCGTTTATCCGAAACTCGCCCTCGCGCATTGGGATGAGTGCTAAGGACGTTGCCAGGGAGTACGACCTTTTCTTTGTTGCGCCACAGATGCGTGGGGTAATAGTTGTGTGCTTGACCTTGATCGAGGTATCCCATCCAAAAATCGAAACCGTTGAGGTTGGGATATCCTTCTGTCTCGACGCCTCCCATCGCCCATTTGCCGACACCACCAGTGACATACCCCTCTTTCTTGAGTAGTTCAGCAACGGTAACATCTTCCGGTTTGAAAACGTAGTCTGCATTGCTGTTGATTGCGGTATGTCCCATGTGTTGTCCGGTCCACAACGATAAGCGAGATGGGCGACAGACTGTGCAACCAGCGTAATAGTCGGTCAGTCGCATGCCATCCTTCGCCATCTGATCGATATTGGGAGTCTTAATCCGTTTTTGTCCGAAGCAGCCAACATCACCGTAGCCGAGGTCGTCGGTCATGATGTAAATAATATTTGGCTTATCTGCCGACGAAACAGTGTCTGCCGCCGAAACAGTGCCTAGTGGCGAAAGCGTAGCCAGCAGAAATGCGACAGCGCTTATCAGCAGCTTGGAGTTTCGACCGAGCATTGATGAAGCGGGATTCAAGTTAACCATGGGGTTCCTTTGCTCAGATAGCGTCATATTCGCGTCCGTTCACTTCAAACTTTTGTAGCTTTCTATTGTCTTTGTTCCAGATTTCCGCGTCAATCAGAATTTGCCTGCTAGTATCTGACGAAGCCGCTAGAATGTTAAGCAGCAGAACCGACCTTATAGGCAGCCGAATTGAAACTGACAAGGAACACTAGAATGACGATCGCAAAATACATCGCCGCGCTAGTAGCGCCGTTGTTACTTGTAACCGCGTTACTGGACATCGTCGCGGCAGCGGAAAAGCCGGCTGCCGTACCGGTGATCGGAAAGATCAAATGGGTTTACGATTACGAAGAAGGAAAGCGGCTCAGTAGCGAAACGGGCAAACCGATGTTTGTTGTGTTTCGGTGCGAAAGGTGACAGGCTTGTTCTGATTTCGACGGACAGGTTGTTCGTCAAGACACCGATGTTGCCGAAATGGCGAAGCAGTTTATCAGCGTTCGACTTCAATCGATGAACGGGGTAAACCTTAATCAATTTCAATACGAATTCGATCTTACTTGGATGTCGTTCTTTCAGGATGCCAAGGGGCGAACCTATACGCGATACGGTGGTCGCGAAGACGAAAATTCTGAGTCGCATTTGACGAAGGCTTCGCTGTTGCGTGTAATGCGTCAGGTTTTATTTCTGCACAAAGAAAATCGGGTGCAGCCAGACAACCGTTACGAACCATTGGCGACGTCCCTGCGCACTCCCGAAGACATTCCGCCGATGAAGAAAATGATGTCCAAACGCAAGGAGAGCTGCATTCACTGCCACGACATCAAGTCGGCGACTCTGCGACATCACCGCGAAACGGGCACACTCGCGAAGAGCATGATTTACACGTATCCATCGCCGAGTCGGTTGGGTATCCACCTCGATCCCAATATTCAATACAAAGTGCGCGAAGTGGCAGACGAATCAGCAGCCGAGGCGGCTGGAATTCTCGCTGGCGATTTGATTCGCACCTTAAATGACCAGCGCGTCCTAACATTTGCAGACGCTACTCGCGTGTTGGAATTATCGCCCGCCACCGGAACGCTGAAAGTGGGACTGGAACGGGATCGCCAAATGGTCGCGACGACTGTGCAGTTGCCGGAGGGGTGGCGGAAAAACGATGACCCCTCCTGGCGTTCCACCACCGGCGGCGTTGGTCCGCTGAGCGGAATTTGGGGCCGTCGCGCAACGACGGCGCAGCGTCAGCAAGAAGGACTAGCGGCCGATACGTTGGCCTTGAAAGTCACCTACATTTGGGCGCCGTGGGCCAAGGCTGCCGGAATCAAACACAACGATACGATTATATCCGTCCACGGTCACAAAGCCGATATGAACATCCGGCAGTTTCAGACACATTTACATCTCAATAGGAATTGGGGCGACAAGATCATCGTGACAGTCCGCCGCGCTAACAAGGAAGTGGACCTTACGTTTCAGTTCCCGGACAGTCCTCCGAATTAGCTGCGAATAACCGCTCTGAGGTGGCCTTGAGGTGTGTTAAATTCGACTACCTTAAGCCCCGTTTCCCTAGGCCAGGATTTCCTTAATAACCTGCCCTTCGGCGGATGGACCGATGAGTCGGTTTTTCAGGCCTTGGAAGGGGAAGTGGAATCGATGGGGGTCGAGTCCCAATAGGTGCAAGACGGTGGCTTGGAAGCTACGAGTGCTGACGGCATCGTCAGTAATGTAGTAGCCGATGTCGTCCGTTTTACCGTGGGCGAGTCCCCCTTTAATGCCGCCGCCGGCCATCCACATCGTAAACGCATGCGGATGGTGGTCGCGACCGATAAAGCCTTTTTTTAATTCGTTACGAACATTGTTTTGCATCATTGGAGTGCGGCCAAATTCTCCTCCCCAGATGATCAAGGTGGAATCGAGCAACCCTCGTTGCTTGAGGTCTTTGATGAGTCCGCCGATGGCCCGATCGATTTGACCGCATTTGATCGGCAGAGTTTCGTCGCACGATTCGCCGCGCGAGCTACCGTGGTGGTCCCAGCCCCAGTCGTACATTTGGACGAAGCGAACGCCTTGCTCCACTAAACGGCGGGCTAACAGGCAGTTGTTGGCGAATGTGGGGTCATCACCTTTATAGAGGGGACGCGGATCGTCGGCAGCTTCGGCGACGGAATTATGCCCCGGCTTGGCGCCGTACATATCGAGGATATGTTGCGGCTCTCGACCAATGTCCATCACTTCGGGCACAGCCATTTGCATGCGATAGGTGAGTTCGTATTGAGCGATGCGAGTGAGCGTTTCCGGATCGCCGATTTCGCGATACTGCAACTCGTTCAAGTCGCGCATCATGTCTAAAGTCTTGCGGCGCATTTCGCGCGAGATGCCTTTAGGGTTGGAAAGGTAGAGCACGGGATCGCCCGTCGTCCGACACTGCACTCCCTGGTAAACCGTTGGTAGAAAACCGGCGCCCCAGAGAGACTTTCCGGCGCTGGGAGTTTTGCCTCCCGAAGCTAGAACGACGTAGCCAGGCAGATTGTCGTTTTCACTGCCCAGTCCGTAGGTCGCCCAGGCTCCCATTCCGGGGTTACCAAGTCGAGCTTGACCAGTGTGCAGCAATAGTTGAGCAGGCGAATGATTGAACTGCTCGGTATGCATTGAGCGAATGACGCACGCTTCATCTGAAACGGCAGCGAAGTGAGGGAGTAGTTCGCTAATCCACTGGCCCGCATCTCCGTGTTGTCTGTATTTGAACAGCGGACCGAGCATTTTAGGTACACCTTTGATGAAGGCGAATCGTTTGCCCTCGAGGTACTCTTGAGGGCATGCCTTTCCCGTGTACTTTGCTAGTTCCGGCTTATTCTCGAATAGCTCGAGTTGCGAAGGCGAGCCCGCCATATGTAAGTAGATCACCGACTTCGCTTTCGCGGCGTACATCGGCTTCTTGGCTTTCATTGGATTAGCGCTATTGCTGGTCGCGTCGGCTGCCGACAATTCGCTCGCCAGCGAACCAAATGCCATCGCCCCGATGCCCAACGCCCCGCTACCGAGTAGGTGTCGTCGAGTTACGTGTTGGAGGTTTTGATAGTATGGATTCATGTTAGTTAGTTTCTCGAAATGAATTCGTCGACGTTCAGTAGGACACTGCCATAGATGGACCAGGTGGCAACTTCGAGTGGGTCGGTATTCGCGGGAGTATTCTGAGGATTTATTTTGGCGGACTTGATGATTTCGACAACCTCTTCCGGATTCATTTTCAAGCGTTCTCGCGTTTCGCCAATAAACTGAGTAATTCGTTCGGACTCGGCAGCGGTCGCTGGGCGACCAACTGCATAGAAGAAACCAGCTTCGCCTCGACGAGTATCGTTCCCCTGCTTCTGCAACATGCGTTGTCCGAGCGCGCCGCCGGCCTCGAAGTAAACCGGGTCGTTCATTAAGATCAGTGCCTGGAGCGGCGTGTTGGTTCTGATTCTTCGCAGGAGGCAGACTTCGCGCGAGCCCGCGTCGAACGTGAGCATCGACGGGT
>JBLHLE010000651.1:0-5055 GCA_047620805.1 Pirellulaceae bacterium | reverse complement strand
AGTTGGCATGAACTACCACGTCATTGAAGGAAAACAACAGGACTTCGAGGAAAAATTCGCAGGTGTAATCGATGCACTGAACTCAGCCGATGGCCACACGAGTTCTACTCTCTGGAAAGACGTTAGCGATGGCGCGTCCTACCTGATCACAAGCGAGTGGTCCGACGAAGCGGCTTTCACGTCCTTTATCCAAAGCGACGACTTCCGCGCCGTCACCAACTGGGGCAAAGAACAAATCCTCTCCGGTCGCCCTCAGCACAAGATCTACAAGAACTGATCAAACTGCAAGCTAAAGCAAATTGGACAACGAGTTTTGGTAACCCGGCGCGTAATCACGGGTCGGGTTACTTTCGATTATCACCCAAGAGCGAGACGGCGCAACCTTGTAACTTGTTCGTCCCGATCGTAGTCCTTGTGTAGCGTTGGTACTTTCCCAACTTCCCCCGACGCTGATTGCCCGACTGACACTCAGGGCTACAACGTGGCTGGGCTACAACGTGGCTGGGCTACAACGTGGCTGGGCTACAACGTGGCATGCGAAGCGAATGGCGAGCAGGATGCGTACACAACCAGCCTACTTCGACCTTTCGAAGTAATCACGCATATCTCGGATTCGGTCGAGATCGAGCCCTTGTGGCATTCGCTCAAGAATCCAGTCCAAGTCCTGGATGGCGGCTTTCTTGCGTCCGGATTGAAACCGCATGACGGCTCGCATTCCGCGGGCTTGAACATCTTGAGGGTCGAGGATCAGAAGAGCGTTGACGTAATGCAACGATCCGTCGATATCCTTTTCTTGCTGCGCCGCACCTTGAAGATTGCGTAGCACGCGTTGCAGAATTTCGACTCGCCGATACGGCCGGAGAAATTCCTCATCAAACGCGCCGTTGTTGCTCGCCCGGATCATCTGCTCAGCTTCCTCCGGGTTCATTATCTTTCCGTTTTCAAATACGTCGATCAGCTGCGACTTGCCGTTCTTCGGAACGTGTCGCACGACGAAATGCCCCGGTAACCCGACGCCTTCCATTTCCAGATTCAATCGTTTGGCGAGCTCCATGTAAAGCAGGGACAGAGTAATAGGGAGGCCGGTGCGGTCGTCGATCACTCGGCTGATGTAGCTGTTAGTCTTGTGGTAGTAGTCGAAGCGGTTTCCGTGGAAGCCGTTCGTTTCGAACAGATATTTTTGCAGTTTCTCGATTTTCTGTTTCTCGTCATCGCGGTCTTTCAACTCCGCCATCACCTCGTCGGCCATTCTATCGACGATCGCGATGTAGGCTTCGACATCCAATTCAGCTTCATCTAATTTTGCGATCAGCAAGGAAACTCGCAGCAAATCTATCTTGTCGTCTTTCTTCTCTTCGACTTCCATCCGCATGGTCTCGAGCACCGCACGTACGTGGACATCCTTGGCCAAGCGTCGCAGGTGAACTGCTTGCTTTTCCAATTGGTCGGCGCGGTCTCGCAATAGCTGCGGACCTACGGCGCCCGACTCCGCGATTGCTGCCATTAGCTGGTCGCCAACCGACGCAATATCCGTTACCTGTTCGATCAATTCCCCAAAATTCTCGCGTTGCTCGCTAGTGGCTTGCGTTGCGGGAATGGAATCCGCAATTTGAAACTGTCGAAAACTCGCCTTGGTATCGCGAAACTTTGCTAGGCCCACCATCCCCGCTGTGAAGCGGACGTCCGTCGATTCGACGACGACTTGATCATTTACGAAACAGATAAGTTTATCTTTCTCGACTCGCACTTTGAGATGATTCCATTTCCCCTTTTGATAGTGATCGCTGGGGATCTCGTGAAGTACATTCCAGTTAAAGACCGAGGGGCCCTCGAATCGCGATAGCCGCAAACTTCCGTTGCTGGGATAGAAGCCATAGTGCTTCTCATTTCCGTCGCTGTGAAAAACCAGCCCGGCTGCCCCCGCCTCGTCATCCATCCGCACAAACACTCCGATTTCATAGGGGAGCTTCGCAGGGGCTTCCTTCCAGAGACAAAGCGAGCGTCCGCCGAATTCGACGCCGGTACCGTCGACGACTATTTGACCGCCGCGTTGCTGCCAGTTAGCACCGAATAGAGTCTTCCAACGATTTGAATCCATCCGTCCAATGGTCTGCCATTTCGAAATGGCGATCGTATTCGGATGCTCCAGAAGTGTTTTGAGATCTTCGACTGTGACCGCAAATCCCAAATTGTCATTCACCGCGGACTTCATCGTCACGATTCCATGAACATTTCCGTCGAGGTCGACAACGGGTCCGCCGCTGTTGCCAGGTTCGATGGGAATCGCCAATTGCAGCATGTTGCGACCTTCAATTTCACGACGTCCCGACAGCACACCGCTGACGACGCTGTTCTTCAGACCGTGCGGGTTTCCCATTGCCACGATATTCGCGCCGTCGGCCAGTTTTTCGTCCGCCAACTTGAGAGCCTGAAGCTTCGCATGCTTGGTAACTTTAATGACTGCTAGATCGAGGGCTCGGTTCGACGCGTGTATCGACTCCACTGTTAAACGCGTGCCAGCAAGATCCACCTCAAAGGCGCGACCTTGTCCGATAACGTGATGATTCGTGACAATCAGTCCGTCCGTAGAAACGACGAACCCAGTGCCGATTCCCGTTTTCTTTCCGTCTCGACCTACCGTCGAAATTAGCACCAGCGATGGGCGTATCTGCTTGGCGATCGATTCGGCAGAAGCAATCGCTCCAACGGCTTGAGGGGCGGTTTCTTTAGCACCATTTTTTGGCTCGACTTTTGGCTCGACTTCCTTCGGTTCCGCAGCCTTCGTCTTGGCATCACTCAGTTCCGCTGCCTCGGCAACAGTTAACGCGAGTCCGCAGATCGAAAGACTCAACAGAAACAAGACAACGATACAATGTTGCATCACTGCCTTGAACGAGTAAACGATTCCATGCCGCATACTAATCTCTCCAGTTACCTTATTTTGTGCGATCGCTAGATTGTATTCTACTAAAGTGGGAAAAACAGGTCAGTTCCCGACCGAAAATAGGGTTATCGACGTTGTCGGGGACCTGATCTGCGATATGATACGGGCGTTGGCTGTTTAATTCCAAAGCTCGAAAAGGCGGGGCGGAGGACACCATGAATCTTAACGCGACACGCAATTCGCGATTAATCTCGACGCTGCATTGGCTGGCTGTCGTGGCAGTCTGTTTTCTGAGCGGAGAATCTCGCGGCGACGAACACGCCATCAAGCTTCGGCAGCTTGTGGAACGAAACTGGTCGACAACGCCCATTCTCGCCAACCAGCTGGAACCGGCATTCAAAAAACTTCAAGCGGAGTTCGACGACTCGACGCCGGTTCTCTATGCCCTGTCTCTCGTGCAAATGCGTAAACGGCGTTATGCCGATGCCAAGATATCGATTGACAGCGTAGTCGGTCGCAAGCCCGACAATTTCTCAGCTCGCCAAGCGCAGATCTGGTTGTCGTTGCTCCTCAAGCAACACGATTCGGCATTGCACCTACTCGAAAAACTCTCCGCCGATTTGGCCGCGATTCCACCGGCTAGAGCTGCAAATGTCGACGTCACAGCACTCGTCGGGTTCATGGGGCGGGCGATTGGATTTCTCGACGGCCCGGCAAGTAACGTGGTCAACGAATCGACTCGACGTACCTATCAGCAGAAAATTGAAGGACACCTCACCTTGGCACAGCAACTCGACTTCAACGACGCTCGACGTAGTGTCGTCACGAAGTTCAGTAACATTATCCAAGAGGCCGATTTAGAGAAAGCCAAACAAGAGGACGTCACCAAGACGATTCGAGAAGAAGCGATCAAAGACGTAAAGGATCGCGAGCAGGTTTTGGATACTCAGCGTCAGCAGACGATTGAGCGACAGCAGAGCTTAAATGAACAGGCTCGCGCAGAATCGCGAAAGATCGACGACGCCGAAAAGCCTTTGTTGAACCGTTTGTATCAGGCCGATGCGTCCGCATCCGTAATCGAACGCGAGTTGGTCATGATTTCCAGCGACATCTATCGCATCGAAGAACTTCTCGAATTCGAGCGGAACCCAATCAATCGGCGACAGCTTCTTCGGGACCTAGACTATCTCTATCGTCTGGGAGCAAATTACCGTCGGGACCTATCGGCATTCAGCGGTCAGGTCAACGGACTGCAGTATCAACGCGCGGCGCTCAATCAGCAGCGTGGCCAACTGCAACAGGACGTTTTTCGCAGCCAAAGCCAGGCTAACGCAGAATTGCGGAAGATTGAAAAACAACAATCGGCAAGCAAACGAGCCGAATTGAGGGCGCGAAAGACCAAGCCGCCACTGCAACGCATGCGAGTACTCAAGATCCAATCGTCAGCGGTAACGACGTACATCGACTTTCCGCTGGAATCTGAAAAACAAAGACTGTTCGAGTCACTGAAATAGTTACAGCTCAAGCGGTTGATCTACGACTCAAATGGCTTGCGTGGTATTTCGTCAGGCGGCTTGAAATGGCCAAAGATCTCGCAAGGTAGGTAAGTTGCGCCGATGGTAATGCCAGCGGACCCACAATTCCGAGATCGAAACACTTGGGTAAAGACAAACACCGATCGCCGGTGGTCATTACAATAGAAGGACAAACGGAGGTGGTAGTTGGGGCGGCCATCCGGGAATGGGGCAGATTGCCAGGTCAAGGGATCCTTCGATGAGTAACGACGAACATCTGCTCTTTGCGGTCATCGCGATGCAGCTCGGCCACATTGACGCAGCGCAGTTTGGTGACATTTGTGCTCGTTGGGGTGGCAACAAGGAAAAACCGCTGGACCAGATAATGGTTGAGGCGGAGATGATAACCGAAGACGAACGCGCTGAAATCGCACGCATCTGGCAGCTTAAGATAGATCAACACGAAGGAAATGGACGCGCCGCACTCAACTCCGCGGCCGATACCAATATTCGTGAATCTCTCGACGACGTCGGCGACAATGTTTTTGACGTCACGAGCCCCCCGCCAAGTAGCGACCGCATTACCGCTCTCGAAACGATCGATTGGGCAGAAGAGAGTCGTTCGAGATACACTCTCACGCGAGTCCACGGCGAAGG
>JBLHLE010000650.1:0-5067 GCA_047620805.1 Pirellulaceae bacterium | reverse complement strand
TTGTCCGCGTGAAGTAAGACGAACATGTTCCCAGCCAAACGACGCATTTCGTTTGGCTGGGTAACTTTTAAATGTTAGATCGTGTTGGCGATGAAGCGGAATTTCGAGCGCTTCTCGTGCGTTGCTGTTTCCGTCACGCTGCTATGCGATTCCGCATTACACGTCGCGCCGAATGTTGAGAGAGCATGCGTCAGTCGAATACCCGTTCTTTTTGGCAGCTGAGTTTCCAAAGCGTCTCCCAAAGCGTCTCCCAAATCGTGAGTCGGCTACGGGATATGAAGGCCGCGCCGCTTAAACACCGTTGCCCAGTTTTTACGTGACCCGACGCGACCGTGAGCGAGGCGCAAGGTCGGATTTCTCGTTGACGCGTCGGGTTATGCTTGTCTGACTCGTGTGCGACTAAGTGAACTGGCTACGGCGTGAACTGGCTACGGCGTGAACTGGCTACGGCGTGAGGTGTAATTCGACGGGGCGGTGGTCACTCGTCTTGTCGTCATCGGGGAAGTCGCCGTCGCGTACGATGACGTTACAAACAGCTTTCCATTCTTTAGCGGCACCGGCAACGAAGGCGAAGTCGAGGACGGATCCGGGATAGTCGTCTTTACCGTCTTCATCGCGATCGGCCCAGTTGGAGTCGATAGGCTCGCTGGGACGGACCCAGTGCCAGACGTTATCGCGGAGCATCTCCGCAAAGGCTTCGTTGCCCTTTTGTTGCTCGTAGTGATAGTCCATGTTGAAGTCACCGACGGCAACTACCGGTACGCTTTGGCCTCTCGCCCACTCGCGTAGTCCGATCGCTTGCTGCTTTCGGATTTCGGCTTTGCCGCGCGCTAAGTGGTTCGTCATCACAATAAACTCCAATTGCGAATCGCGATCTTTCAGACGCACATATAACGGAGAGCGATGATTTCCGTCGTTCAGTTTATGATCGCCGTAGATATGGAGTTCTTTCTCTTCAAGCAACTCAAAACGATTGCGGTTGAACAGGATTTGCAGGCGGTCACCCCCTCCCGTCTTCGTGTTAACTGCGCCGAAGTCAGTGGGCATCGCTGCTTCGTAAATCTGCAGGCTATTGGGATGGACTTCCGAGAGGCAGAAAATGTCCGCTTTAGCGAAGGTCTTCAATTGTGCAGCAATAACCTCGGGGTCGTTTCCACCCGATTCGACGTTCCATCCAACGATCAGCAGCGACCCATCGGCTGGCTCTGAGGTAACACTTGGCGGTGGCGTCGGCGTCGGCGGTGGCGCCGCCATGGGTTTATCGGGAGGATCACAACCAACCATAACTATCAGTGCGAGCGCGAAGTGAAAATGTTGCATATTCGGTCGTCAATCTTGAATAGTCACGGTTGGAATTTCAGACAGTCGATTTCGATCCCAAGCAGTGTAGCTTGCAGGTGTCGCTGCGAGAACTCGTCGAAATGTTGGCAAACGAACATTGTGGGCACTTGCGACTACAGCGTATTTCTACTCAGCCTTTGGGTTGTCCGTTGCCTGCAGGGCTTCGATTACCTCGCGCGCCACTTTTGCGACGAACGTGTCTTCCTCTTTCGCGACGGTTTTCAGCAGATCAATCGCCGGGCGAGCTGCGGGTCCAATTGTCATCAAGGTCTTGATTGCGAATCGCCGCGATCGTCTGTTTTCGCGATCGGCATTTTCAATGATCTTAATCAGATCCGGCACTGCCGGACTAGCTGCGGGTCCCATTTTCTGCAACGCCCGAAAGCCATAGTATTGGGACATGGACGGTTTCTGTGGATCAATCGATAGCATGATGACGGGAAGGACTCGTTCGGCATTCCCTTCGACTTTCCACAGTGTCATGGCGAGCTTGAATCGTTCGTCTGCCTCCGAAGATTCAAACATCTTTAGCAACGTGGGAAGTGCCTCATGGGCGTTCTTTCCCGCAGCTGCGAGCGGACCCAACAGGTAGGTGGAAATTCGTCCGTCCTCGTTCGTTGTTCGCACGAGCAAGTCGTGCACGAACTGTTCTTTTTCGGGCGGTGACAAACGGGACATCACCGTTGTCAATGTTTGAACCATGTGTACGTCTGCGTGAATTGGGTCGCGACATTGCTCCAGAAGAAATGGGATCATGATTTTGAGCGTAGGCATTCCCGCGCGGCCGGCCAAGTGGCTCAAGGAGTAATTGACTGTGTGGGAGTTCTTCTCGTTGGCGAGCTGAAGCAGAGTATTCACGACATCGGCATCTAATTCAGTGGCGTTTGCAAAAGCACGGATCACGTTGCGCTGTAATGTTTCGTTTGGATCTTTGGCAAGTTCCAATAAGACATTCGTAACCTCCTTTGACTGCAATCGGCTGGAAAAGACGCTTGCCGCGTGGACTCGTCGCCGTAACGACTCGCTCTTCAACGCTTCTATCAAGAACGGTAGCACTTCGGGGCCACATTTTCCGAGAGCATCAGCTGCTTCCCATGCCGGGGCCCCAATCGTCTTTGCGTTTCTTTCGTTACGCCGCTCGTCATCAAACAAGTTAATCAGTTTTACAATCATCGCGTCGTCAATTTTGACAGGCTTGAGGAAGTCCCAGCTGTCGATGGCGTGCGCCGCCACAGTTCCGTCGGGGTCATCGATGAACTTGCGGATTGTGCGCAGTCCCTTTTGCTTTTCAATCACCAAGCGTGTCCCCTCGCTCGGCGGTTTTAGCGCGGAGTTCGGGACTGTTCGGGCAGTGATGTGTTCCAGAGCCAAAAAACGAAAGTACGCCGACTTGTCATTGGCCATTTGGAAAATGTATTCGTTAGGAGCTAATCGCAGCACTTGCTCGTGTTCTGGTTGTAGTTCACTATGTTGGCGAGCAGATTCTGACAAAGCCGGCAAGATGGCGACGGACTTAACGCGGTTCTCCGCAATCAGCTTTGCTGCCGCTTTCCGATCTGCTTGTTGGTCACTGGCGAGGAGTCTCGTTATTTCGACAATTATGCTGTCTTTGGCGTTCGTGTCGGAATCAGCTAGAGCCGGCGCTACCGTTGCGAGGGCAAGGAAGATTGATGGGAGTCTAAGCGACATCGAATGGTCCCTTCGGCAAGTGCTAGTGACATCGTATTTCTACGCGTCGATTCGAGAATCGTTCAGCCAATATAGGTCTTCAGGTACGTATTATGTAGCCGAATCCAAAAGCTGGAGGTTTTTTGGTCCTACGGCGCTGCTGAGATTGTTATTTTCCGCAGCTGGGGGTTAAGCTAGTTAATATCAAACCACTCCCCGCTATCTGCTCACCCCAACGAAATTGGTTCACGAGATCCGCCGATGAAAAATGCTACCTTGATCGCTGTCTGCCTGTGCGGATTTGCTGGCGGATTCGCGCCGGCATTGTATGCGGATGAGACTGCCAAACCCGTTCCACCTAAGCCAGCTCATTCCGAGGAGTTTCAATCAACAGCGAAACTCTTTCTGAAAAAGCATTGCGTGGAGTGCCACGGCGCCGACACGCAAGAGGGAGAGTTGCGTTTTGATAACGTCGGGTTCGATTTGAGTGACGCGGCGACTTCGGAACTCTGGGGACGGATTTACGCCCAAGTTCAGTTTTCGGAAATGCCTCCAGAAGACGTTGACGATCGACCTAGCGCAGCGCTGCGCGAGAGATTCGTATCGTCGATCGACCGCGAATTGACTCGTCATGGGCGAGGCATCAATCTAAAAGAGAAGTTGATGTTGCCCGAATACGGCAACTATGTCGATCACGATTTGCTATTTGATGGCACCATTACTGATGCACCCTATACTCCAGCTCGCCTTTGGAGGCAGCGTCCGGATATCTATAGCGGCATTTGGAATAATCACTACGGCAAGCAACATTGGATCTCCGTCAAGATTGGCGGCGCTCGAGGGAGTAAAGCGAGGAACATTGTTCAACACGGTCCCCACAAGGGCAAGTCGATCAGCATTCGCTATTTTGCCGATGCCAAATACGCGAATCCCTTTTACGAGTTTGTACATCACGCTTCTGGTTTTTCAGACTATGCAACCATCGCCGCAGATCAAGCTTCGCTAGAAGCCTTGCTCATCAACGCAGAAACGATGGCGGAAATTCTCACGCTCGGTTTGAAAGTTACCATCAGTACCGAGGTCAAAAGCAAAGACAGCCGTCATGGAAATAATCATGGCAGCTTCGTGGGTGGGTTGCAGACAAATCACCTCGAACGTCGCGGCCGCATTCCGGTTGCATTCAAAAAGGTCATGCAGAGCAAAGACGTATCGAAGGAGGATTTCAGCGAGGCTTTAGATGTCGCCTTCGCACTCTTTCTGCGACGCAGTCCCAATCAGGAAGAATTGGAGCACTATTGGAATGACGTTTTTCAAAAGAACATTGAGGTTGGGAACACAATGGCTCTGCAGGCAGTGTTGATCTACGTCACGATCTCGCCTGAATTTGTCTATCGAATGGAAATGGGACTTGGCGAGACGGACGAACATGGACGCCGTTTGCTTGCTCCACAGGAATTGGTGCACGCAATTCATCATGCATTTTACGATACACCTGCATTCGGTTTTGAACCTGTCGAGACGGACGAAGTATATCGCCGCGCAAGCGAACCGATAATTAAGGAGGCGATGACTCAACAGCAGCAAGCGTCCTACGCCAAAAACAGCTGGTTAGCCGAGCAAATGCGGAATGGGAAACTGAAGTCGAAGGCCGATGTAGAAGTCGCCGTTCGAAGTTTGGTCAACGACCGCGACCGCAATCTGTTTCCAAATCACAATAGTCCAATTCAGTCGGTCAAGAATCCCAGAGTATTGAAGTTCTTTCGCGAGTTCTTTGGTTACCACAAAGCTTCGACCGTCTTCAAAGACGTAGATCAGTTTGTCAAACGCGAAGGATTTCAACAGTTTCACGGCCATAGCCCGTTCCGGATGATGTACGACACGGACACTCTCGTCTTGCACGTATTGAAGGAAGATAAGCATGTACTCGAAGAGCTGCTAACGACCAACAAAGTGTTCGTCAGCTACTGGGGAGGAACGAACGAGCAGCAACAGATTGATCGGTCTGGAGGGCGAGAAAAGTACATCCGCACGCACGATGCACAAAGCTATAACCTCGAC
>JBLHLE010000649.1:0-5068 GCA_047620805.1 Pirellulaceae bacterium | reverse complement strand
AGTATTTCGTTGTCGTCTTTGTTTAATTCAAAGACGCTTTTTTCGCCTTCTAGGGACAGCAAGACTTGTCCTTTCTCAGTGCACAACAGATCGGCGGACGAGTGCGTCTTGAGTTCGCCAAGTTCAATTGCATCGTCTTTATCCAATAGCCAACGCCGCATCCATCGTGTGATCGCGGTTAGATTTACTGGTTGCACACCGTGGTTTCCGTCCGCTTCGACCAATCCAACATGTTCGGGCACGCCTAATCGAGTGTAGAGTCGTTTCGCTTGGCGATAGTTGGCCCAAGTTCCAGAAATGTCAAAGAAGTCGCTTGTTGTGGCGCTAATGATGACGGGCCGAGGGGCGGTCATGAGCACGTAATCGGGGTGGTCCATACCGAATTCGATCTGCCCGAAAATATTCTGCTCCGAATCTTGTGGGCCAATCGTTTCCACCAACCGGCGAAAAGTTGTCAGGTAACAGGCTGGGGCTGCACATTTCACGCGGTCGTCCAACGCCATGACGTAGCTGGTCAGCGTTCCTCCGCCAGAGCAACCGGTGAAACCAATTCGTTCGGGATCGATTTCCTCACGGCTCGCCAAGTAATCTATCGAACGCATGCCATCCCAGACGCGATGTCGGGCGGTGTTCGTTCCGACCAAGATTGATCCGACTCCCATCAGAAAGTGTTCGCTAGTGGTGCTGCCGAATTGCGGCTCGCCTTTCGCATTCAAAAGTTGCGAGCGCTCCCCTTGACCGATCGGGTCGTAAACCAGTGCAGCAATTCCGTGCTTTGCCAGAGCGATGGCGAATCGCTGATTGTAGTCCGCTGTTTTACCGGTGCGGCTGTGACCGCTGGCGACCACCACCCCGGGACATTTTTTCGCACCGTGAGGTAGGTACAGGTTGGCCGTGATACGATGAAACGGCTGGCTGGAATAGATAACATTTTCGATATGATATCCGTCGCCATCGAGTTTGCCGACAACCTGTGGATTGAGCGGAGTGCTGTCGGGAAAACCGCCTAGCTGCTTGATGAAGAATGCTCGCAGCTCTTTCTGACGAGCTTCAATCAGCTCGGGCGTCGTGAGTTTCTCGAAGGATGCGTCGCGGCGATCGAGTGCTGAATAGGCTTGCTGTTGAAGATGTGAGTAAAAGACTTTTTCGCCTTGTGGGTCCGACTCGTCAGTAAGGCAGTGAAGCTCTTCGGGGCCAGCGCCTAAGCACAATAGCAGTGTCGTTATGGCGAACATGTTTTATCCCTGTAATGCGGTTCTACGTCGGCATAGTATCGACGTAAGATAACCGCAAAGGGGTGCAGTTTCCACAAAATTGCCAACGGACTTGGCTGACTGTTGTGTTTCGACATTTAGGTGCAGAAAGTGTTTGAGAGACCAGAAAAGCACTCAAAGGCTTCTTCAAGTGTTACAAGAACTTGCAATACCCATGAGAAATTCGACAACTTTCAACAACTGGCTGCGATAACTGAATCAGAACGGATGCTTAGCCGCAAAAAGGAGACCGTCATGCCAGATGGAAAACGAAAACGACGTCACTCGACGAACAAACATAAACGCCAATGGTATGCCCGTCACCGCGCCGTCCGTTTTGCCCGCCGATTTGGCTGGCCAACGGAGTGAAAATCACGTTGCGACAGCGGTGCTGAAGACGCGTAATCGCCTTTCGCGCCGTCGGTTTTTCCAAATTGGGGCGGCGGGTGGTGTCTTAGGAGTGCAAAGTTGCGTGACTACTTCAACAACCGAACTGCAAAGATTTGTCGACTTTTCTGCGGAATTGGGGACACGTTCATGCGTACTAACTCCGCGTAGACGCCGCAAACCTTGCGTAACCTCAAGAGCCGTTGCACTTCAAAGCCCCACCCGCGGTTGAAACCGCGACCTCCCCGGACGCTGCGCTGGGGAGGTAACACTCGGAGAGGCTGACAGTTTTTGACAATGCGAAGTTCCCTGCCCAGCCCGGAGCGTAGCTGAATGTGGCGTAAGCATCCTGCTCGCCATTCTGAAGGGTCGACTATCGCACGCTGGAAGCTTACGCCACTTTGGACGGAGCGAAATGCGACTATGGGTCGCCTACTTGGTGGTGACGATGGCCTGGTTTGCGGCGAGAAGAATAACGCCGCTTTCTGGCTGCGTATCACTTTGCGAGTTCAATCGCAACTTGCCGTCGAGTTTTAATGCCACTGGCGGTGAATTGTCGATGCAGAGTCTGGAGTATACTGTCAACGCTCGCTCATTGTCGTAAGAGAGCGTGAATAAATGTGTCGTTTCATCGTACGCGACTCGAAGCTGACTGGCATCGAGTTGACCTGCTTTGCGGAATTCGTGTCGCAAGTGGAGTAATGACTTATACCAGTTCAAGACATCTGTGTTCCACTTATCGGGGTCGTGGCATTTCGCTTTGTGGAACGCTTGTGGGTCGCTAGGTCTGAGCGCTCCGCTCCATTCGTGTTGCGGATACTCGTTGGCGCGGCCGCGGTCGACCGCACGTCGCAAACCTTGATCCTCGAAATCGACAAAGAATGGGAAGGGAGCGTCGATCGCACGTTCTTCTCCCATGAATACCAGTGGAATCGCTGGGTAGAGTAGCACTAAAGCGGCCGCCGCCTTTTGATACTCGAAGGAGGTTAAGTGATGGAGTCGTTTGCCGTGGGGATGGTTGCCGACGCTGTCGTGAGTTTGAAGTGCGACGACCAAAGAATCGAGATGGCTATTGTCGCCCACCGTTGGCGCCGTATTCAAGTCCGCTCGGGTGACTTCAGGACCAGTGTAGAGATAACCAAACCGCAGGGCATCGGCGATGTCATAAGTTCCCTTGTAGTCGCGATGAGTCAGATTCAGGTCGGGCACAGCATGGGAGTAGATCGAGTGCATCAGGCAATCGCACCACATGGCATCGTACGCTCGTTGATGCTTTTGCTTGCGATGTAGCAGTTCATGGTCGTAAACATTTGCTTCGGCGATGAGATGGATCCGCCGTTTGATGGTCTTTTCATATTCTTCAACGGCATCGCAAATCTCGTCGAGTATCGTCTCTTCGCGATCGTCGAACATGAAGTGGATCGCGTCGAAACGCAGACCGTCGAAGTGATACTCTTGCAGCCAATGAATGACATTTTCCACTATGTATCGAGAAATGTGTTTTCCGTTGCGGTCGTCGTATCCGAACGCCCCGCCCCATGGAGTGTCGTGTTTTCGCGAGAAGTAGGGAGCAAATTCGGAGAGGTAGTTGCCTTCGGGTCCGAGGTGGTTGTAGACGACGTCTAGCAAAACGGCGATGCCTTCCGCATGGCAGGCGTCAATGAATGTTCGCAGGTCATCGGGCGCGCCAAACGTATTTCGCGGGGCGTAGAGATTGACGCCGTCGTATCCCCAGTTCCACTTGCCGGGCGACTGCGCGACGGGCAACAACTCGATCGCGGTGAAGCCAATTTCTTTCAATTCAGCGATGCGTTCGCATGCCGCCAGATAGGTTCCCTGTCGAGTGAACGCGCCGACGTGCAATTCGTAGATGACCAGGTCTGATTTTTCAACTCCCAAATATTCGTGGTCTCCCCAATTAAACGCATCTGCAGCGACAACTTGCGAGGGCCCGTGAACGCCCTGCGGTTGAAAGCGGGATGCTGGATCGGGTCGAGAGGCGTTGCCATCCAGTCGGTATCGGTAACAGTCGCCCGGGCCAGCTCCTTCGACTATACCAACGAAATATCCACCAACTTCTTTCGCGAGCGGGTGAAGCATCGCGCCGTTTTCCCCCTCGATTTCGACGCCGACCGTTTTTCGTTTCGGTGCCCAAACGCGAAAACGAGTGGTCTTTGGGCCAATTGGCGTCGCGCCGAGACGATCGCGAGAGTCGTCGCGAGATGTATCGGCGGATTCAGTTTCCGGCATTCTGTGTCTCGTGTTTCGCACAGTGGGCTCGATCCTAGCAACTTGTCTTTTGTTACTTCTCACAAGCTCCGAGTGAATCGAACTCCGGCATCCCCGGATGAAACAATCTAATTGGCACTACATCACTCAATCAACTCGACGCCCAATTGGTGCCGAATTCCGGATACAGCGTAATACCGCCGTCGACGAATAGTGTTTGTCCCGTAATGTATGATGCGTCGTCAGAGCAGAGGAATGCGGTCACGGCAGCCATTTCTTCCGCGGTTCCGGATCGGCCCATGGGGATGTGACTCTCGACGATCGCGCGTTTTTCCGGATCATCTGTCCAGCCGGCATTCATCGGTGTGACGGTTGCTCCAGGCCCGACTCCGTTAACCCGAATGCCGTGCTTCGCATATTCGAGTGCCAGAGTTCGAGTAAGGTTTTGCATCCCCCCTTTGCTGGCCGAATACCCAGCGTAGCCAGGCTTAGGGATGATTTGGTGAACGCTTGACATGTTAATGACGACGCCAGTCTTCTGCTGTTCCAACATATGACGAATTGCCAGCCGTGCACACATGAACGAACCGGTCAGGTTTGTCGCAATTACGTCCGTGAAATCTTTCACCGAGACCTCGTGGGACGGCGTTTCGAGTTGAAAACCCGCGTTGTTGATAAGAATGTCGATTCCGCCCAGTTGCTCCAGGACCTGTTGGAACATCGAGTCGACATCGTGTTCGCTGGCAACATCGGCTTGGACGAGCAAAGTTTGGACATCGTTGTCCAGTTCGCAAATTCTCCGTTCAGTTTCATCGGCGCCCGCGCGCCCGTTTCGATAATGAATTGCGACGTCGCAACCCTCTTGTGCGAATCGAATCGCGACTGCTTGGCCGATACCGGAACTGGCTCCAGTTACGAGTACGTTCTTGCCAGCCAATCCAATCATGTTAGAAAACCTCTGAATGAGAAAACCAATGAAGTCGAAACCTGGTGAACTTGCGATGCTCACCAGTCTATCGCTAGACTGAAGACCGGACAATTGAGGTAACGATTGCAATGATATTGCGATCTCAAAACGGGCAACGAGACCAAAACGGGAAATTATGACCCCTTCCCAAACTCAGGCGAGTGCTGAAATTGAGTTTATCGCGCAGTGCTGTAACGATCACGTGTTGACTGAAAAACTGCTGCTGGCGCCA
>JBLHLE010000648.1:0-5076 GCA_047620805.1 Pirellulaceae bacterium | reverse complement strand
GTCGGAGTCGTTTGTACTGCTGGTTTCCGCGGGCGTCCCATCTTGGTCACCATTGCTGGCGGAGGCGTCTTCCGTGGTCAAGTGTAGTTCCGGATCGAGTTGTTTGTTGAGCGGTTCGGTCGGGGCTGCATCGGTCATCGTTTCGCCAGCCATGGGAGCGATCGCTGTGGGCATGGTCGGATATCGACCGCCCGTGTTTGGCCCGTTGGCGATCGGCCCATTGGAGGGCGGCGACACGTTGGTGCCTCCCACATTAGAAATGTCGTGGGAGTGTTGCGCGTTGCGTCTGGCTTCTTCGGCATCGAGTTGAGCTTGATGGGCAACTTGGCGAGCCTCTTGGGCTGCGAGTTGAGATTCTTGGGCTGCGAGTTGAGATTCTTCTAGAGCTTGCTCGGCTTCCAGAGTTGCTTGTTGAGCCTCCGCTAGTTCTTGGCTGACTCGTTCGATTTCCCGTTGTGCTGCATTTGCAGCCTGCTCGGCTTGTTGCGTTGCCTCGTTGGCGTCGTTCAGTTCTTTGGCGAGTCGTTCGGCTTCGCGAATAGCTGCGTCGGCAACTTGCTCAGTACTCTGACCGGACTGCTGGACGACTGCGAGTGCTTTGGCGACGCGTTCGGATTCCTCTTGAGCTTCGATCAGGTGTTGGTTGAGCGTCTGGTTGTTAGCTTGCAGTCGTTCAATCTGCTGCTGCAGCTCCACGATCGCGACAGTGCGCGAGGCACTTTCCTGTTCGGAGACGTTTGCCTGTTGGAGCTCCCAAGCTTCCTTTTCTGCGGCGAAAGCATGTTGCAATTGAAGTCGTTCCGCTTGCAGTTTTTCGCTTTGTTGTTGAGCATCGTTGCAATTGGCTTCGAGCTGTCGGCGAGTTTGGTCGAAGCGAGAATTTTGAGTGTCGAGTTCAAGTTGTTGGCTTTGCCCGAGTTGTTGAAGCGACTCGACTTCGTTCAGGACGTCTTGGAGGGTCTTTTCGAGACTGCCTTCCTTTCGAATGAACTGGGCCTGCTGACTAGCCAGCTGCTCATCGAGTTTGGCGAGTTTGGTTCTGAGCTGTGTCGCTTCCAATTCGGCCTGCGTTTTCGCGACGACAATATCTTGGCTCTGCTGTTGCAACTGCAAGGCCAGTAGTTGACTCGCTTGCCAATTCTGCTTTTCTTGGATGAAATTGGCTTCGACCTGTTCAGCTTCGCGTTTTGTTTGAGCGACTTTTCCGGCAGCTTCGGTTTCGACGGCGATCAAACGGTGTTTGGCATTCGCGAGGTTGACTTCGCTGGCCGCGAGTGCCCTTTCGAATTCGGCTCGTTGTAGACGATGTTCGTCCTTTAGTGTTTGGATTTCGCGTTTTTCGACGAGAGCGTGGAGGCTGGCCAGCCGAGTTTCTATTTGCTGTTGGGTCTTCGCGAAGGCCTGTTGTTGCTCTTCACTTTGTACGCGCAGTCGCTCAATCTCAACTTCGGATTGTTCGCCTAGTTCGCGGAGTCGAGTCTCTACTTCATTGTTATCAGCTCGCAGTTGACCGATGACGTTGAAGGAGTCGTCGAGCGCTGTCTTGTACTTCTCACACTCGCCCATGAGTTCGACATTCTCAATTTCTGCTCGACAACGTTGTTCTTCCAAGCGTTGTTCGTATTCGACCAGAAGCTCCTCAAATTCCGCGACGCGCGATTCCAAACGGGCGTTTTCTGCCGCGAATCGATCTAGCTCTGAAAGCCCGACTGTGGCGTTGTGATTTGCGGGAGGAGCCGAGTCAGTTGAGCGGACCTGAGACTCCAGGTGTTCGAGGCGCGCAATCAGCGAGTCGCGCTGTTGATTTGATTGCGACTCGAGAGAGTGCATGGTTCGTTGAGCCTCATTCAGGCGGTCGAGCAAGCTGTCAATTTGGTCGAGCGGCAAACCTGCGAGGTTGTCGCTGGCGGTGATGCCAGGGGGCAAATCGATGTCGAAGGCGAGATCGGTTTGACTGCGATCCGCTCCCCGACTGCCTTCGCCGAAATCGTTTTGGCCTTGCGCTATGTGCCCGTGGATCTGCGCGACTTGGAGGGAGACGGAGCCAATGTCGAGTCGGTCGTTGAGCCGCAGGTGCGCTTGCGTGAAGACGCGTCCGTTGAGAAGCGTATCGGGGGCCAAAGAGGTTACAGTGGTCGTCTGCCGGCCTTGCTGAATCTTGCAATGGACTTGGCGAACTCCCGGCGCGCGGAGTCTCAGTTGGCAACTGGGATCGCTACCAAGCGTCAGAGAATTGGACTGGATTCGAACGGATTTTCCTTGATGCCGCCCCGTTAGAATTCGTAAAACCAATTCGTTCGTTCGTGCAGTATTTTCGCTAAGTGTAGTGACGCTGGTCGTTTCCATGTCGTCCATCGAGCTGAACTTTCTTCTGGGAGTTCGATGCGGCCTGCATTTGCAGACGGATTCTTCAGAAGTCATTTAGCTTACAGACAGCGTGTGGTCAAAATTTGTCCGCCGCATTCTGATTTCCGGAGGAGCATTTTTGGGCCCGGATTACCCGCAAAATCGGTCAATTTGTAAAAAAACAATTGTTTGCTGGAACGCGAGATGTCGATGAACGGAGTGCGACGAGAGGTGGATCTCTCGGCGTCGGGGTTGGTTTCACCATTGCCTCAAAGTGTCTAGAAGTGCCTAAGTTTGAATTTTTGAACCTCATTTTGAGGCCCGAGACACGGGGGAGGATGCCCTAACTCCTTGAATTGATTCAGTTTGTGGATTGTTGTCAGAGTGCTCGTTCGCGCCTTCTCTGGGAATGCTCAATTCCTTTCCACAGTTTGTCATTTGCGTACTATAGTTTGCTTGCATCAAATCGATGCCGCAAATCCCTAGCACATACAACGCAGGCAACTCAAAAGGGTTGTTTCCGGGAAGGTGACAGACGGGGCCAGAATCTGAGAAATACAGGCAACCAAAAGACAACTGGGTTTAGAGACAACTAGGTAAAAAGACAACTAGGTAAAAAGACAACTAGGTTAAGGGAGTTCGGGCTAGCGAAGGGGGATACCTTCCAACTCTGCAACTCAAACTGCGAAGGCGAAAAAAATGGGACGCAAAGACGAACTTCTTAAATTGCAAGATGTACTGGGCATACGTCGCGACGCATTGCGACAAGCCCTGGCGGGTGACCTTAGTGCACTGAAATCGCTTCGAGAACAATCTAGTGGTGACGTTGTTGACTTCGCCCTCGACTCTGCGCAAGACGAAATCAGCTCGCAGCTCGCCGAAGTCGAGTCTCGCGAATTGGCACAGATCGAGAATGCTCTCGAAAGAATGAAATCGGGCACTTACGGCGTTTGCGAAATTACTGGCAAACCCATCCCGCTGGCTCGCCTTCAGGCACTGCCTTATGCGACCACTACGATCGAAGCTCAACGCGAAATGGAGAAGCTCGGCGTACGTGATCCAGCGGATTACAGTCGAATTCTTGGCGGGTCGGACAACGATATGCTACTCAACGACATGGAAATTTCATAGCAAATTCACGCAAGGTGAATTTGTGACGAGATTGCACGGCGTAAATTGCACAGCGTAAATTGCACGGCGTAAATTGCACGGCGTAAATTGCACAGCGTAAATTGCACATCGCAAATTGCACATCGCAAATTGCACATCGCAAATTGCGAGTCAATAGCGTGGCGAGTCCCCCGTTATTTAGTGGCTGGCAACTCAATGTTCTTATAGTTAGCAGTCGCTTCGCTGCCTCGACTTATTCCAATACAAAAGACGATTGTCCAGACCCTTGCAGCCGCTCCATCGCGTGCCGCTCAAAAATTTCGATCATTATCCGGCGAAAGGAATCCTGGATGGACACCGCTTTGAGCACTGACCTGTCACGTAATTTATCTGCGACGGTCGTCCGACTTCTTCTTGCCTTGACAATCTGCCTGGGCTGTTGCTCGAGTCTTTGTGCCCAGGAATCGTTTGATACGCCGGTCGTCCGCCAGCGTATGTATGCGGAACTCGAGCAAGAGAACGAGGCGCTTTCTCGGCAACTTAGCCTGCTTAAGAAGGTCGTTCGACTGGTAACTCCCAATGTTGTCCACATCGAAGCGCGTAAGAACACCCTAAATGCCACTACCCGCCGACCGCTCGAAGAAGCAGGGTCCGGCGTCCTCGTTGAAATCAACGAGCGATTGTACGTCCTCACTAACCGACACGTCATCAAAGACGCAAATCTGACAAGCATTCGGATCGAGCTGTCGGACGGACGGTCGATCAATCCAAGCCAGGTTTGGTCAGACCGAGGTACGGACATCGCGGTCATGTCGGTTCCCAGTGAGAACCTGATACCAGCTCGCGTCGGCAATAGCGATAAGCTGGAAATCGGTGACTTTGTTATGGCTGTCGGTAGCCCGTTCGGTTTGAGTCACAGCGTCACCTTTGGGATCATTAGCGCAAAAGGACGTCGCGACCTGAAGCTCGGCGACGACGAAGTCCGCTTTCAGGACTTTATGCAAACCGACGCCGCGATTAACCCCGGTAATAGCGGTGGCCCGCTTTTGAATCTCAAAGGCGAAGTTGTCGGACTAAATACTGCGATAGCTAGTAACTCCGGTGGAAATGAAGGTATTGGTTTTACGATCCCCATCAATATGGTGATGGTTGTTGCCAAGCAGCTGATCGATCGGGGCGTGGTCGTCCGAGCGTTCTTGGGAGTGCATCTCGACTCCAAGTTTAATGCCGCCACAGCCAACGACTTGGGACTGCCTAGGCTGATGGGCGCGAAAGTATCCGCGATCACTCCAAGCTCGCCCGCTGAGACGGCCAAGCTGAAAATCGGGGATGTGATACTCACTTACAATTCCGTGCGAGTTGAGGACGATAATCACTTGGTGAATCTCGTCAGCTTAACTCCCGTCGGCCGAGATGTAGCAGTAATTCTCTGGCGCAGTGGCCGACAACAAACGATTCAAGTTCGAGTCGGAACGCGCAGCGAATTTAACAAGTAGAGCTTCGTCGGACGCAGTTTTATCGATAGGCAGAGTTCGTCGATAGGCAGAGTTCGTCGATAGGCAGAGTTCGTCGATAGGCAGAGTTCGTCGATAGGCAGAGTTCACTGTCGCGCAATCAGAA
>JBLHLE010000647.1:0-5092 GCA_047620805.1 Pirellulaceae bacterium | reverse complement strand
GCGATGTGTCCGGGAGGTTTGCCGATCCAAGGCACTCAAAACTGGCAGAACGCCTTTCTTCCAGGAGCTTTCCAAGGAACCTATATCGATACGCGGCACACCGACATCAACCGGTTGATCGAGAACGTGCAAAACAAACACACCGACATGGATGCGCAGCGAGTTCAGCTCGACCTGCTGCAGAAACTCAATCGGCGTCACTCCGCAGACCGACAGAACGACGCTCAGCTGGAGTCGCGCATTCAATCATTTGAGTTGGCGTATCGAATGCAGATCGACGCGACCGATGCATTCGATATATCTCATGAGCCACAGCACATTCGCGACATGTATGGAGCCGGCGTTCACGGTCGCCAAACGCTCATCGCCCGTCGCCTACTTGAGCGCGGCGTGCGATTCATCCAGCTCTGGCACGGCGAAGGACAACCCTGGGACAGTCACGACAATCTCGAATCCAATCACCGCCGGCTGTGCAAAGAAAGCGATCAGCCAATCGCCGCGTTGCTGAAAGACTTGAAGCAGCGCGGAATGCTGGACGATACGCTCGTGATCTGGGGTGGCGAATTCGGTCGAACTCCGGCCGTCGAACTGCCCAAAGAAGGAGCCAACCAAGGGCTCGTTAACGGTCGCGATCACAACCACCACGGTTTTACTACGTGGCTGGCCGGCGGCGGTGTTCGCGGTGGCTACGTTCACGGGGCGACCGATGAATTCGGCTTTAAGTCTGTTGAGAATATCGTCCACGTCCACGATTTACACGCCACGATCATGAAGCTGATGGGCTTTGACCACCAGAAACTCACCTTCCGATACGCTGGTCGAGATTTCCGTTTGACCGACGTCCACGGAAACGTAGTGGAGGAGTTGATCGCATGAAGCCTTTTCAATTCCGCACTGACGTTTTTTCTACCGCCCGCCTCATTATCTGGCTCGTGCTTTTCGCGCTCCCATCGTTCGCTGTTGCCGCAGAGGAGTTTTCGCGAGCGCAGCTTGACTTCTACGAAGCCAAGGTCCGGCCGGTTCTGGTCAAACATTGTTACAAATGCCACAGCCATAAATCCGGGACGTCCGAAGCCGGCCTCTATTTGGACTCGCGGGCAGGTATGCTCAAGGGAGGTGAATCGGGCCCAGCAATTGTTCCTGGTGCCGCCGAGAAGAGTCTGCTAATCATCGCGGTCGGTTACGGCAATGACGACTTGCAAATGCCCCCGGAAGATGCCGGTGGCAAACTAAACGGGGCCATCATTGACGACTTGACCAACTGGATAAGAATAGGTGCTCCTGCCCCCAAGTCGAAACCACAGGTCGCACCCGCTCACGACATGGAAACCGCTAAGACGCACTGGGCCTTTCGCCAGCTGACAGAACCGCAACCTCCAACAGTCGCCGACGCGAATTGGTCCAAGCATCCGATCGACGCTTTTGTCTTCGCCAATCTTCAGGCCAGCAATTTGTCTCCAAACGCATTGGCCGACCGCAATATACTGTTGCGCCGCGTCACCTACGATCTAACGGGCTTGCCGCCGACGTACGAACAAATGCGGACATTCCTACAAGACGAATCACCTCAAGCCTACAAAAAGGTCGTCGATCGACTCTTGGCAACACAGGCATACGGCGAACGTTGGGGTCGATTTTGGCTGGACGTGGCCCGCTATGCTGACACTCGAGGCTATCGCACCGGCGGGAAGCAGGAGAGATACTCTTTCTCGCACACCTATCGCGATTACGTTGTTCGCGCATTCAATGAAGACAAGCCCTATGATCGCTTTATCGTCGAACAACTGGCCGCCGATCGACTGGACCTCGGCGACGACAAAACCCCTTTAGCCGCGATGGGGTTTCTGACCCTCGGTCGCCGGTTCATCGACAATAGCGTTCTGATCAATGACGACCGCATCGACGTCGTCACACGCGGGCTGATGGGTCTGACAGTTACCTGCGCTCGTTGTCACGATCACAAATTCGATCCGATTCCCGCTGCTGACTACTATTCGCTCTACGGTGTCTTTGCGTCATCCACTGAACCCGCCGAATTGCCTTTGATTGGCGGTACCAAAGCCCCTGAGCAACATCAGTCCTACTTGGAAGCACTGCAGAAACTTCGCGACACGATAGAACGCGTTAAAAACACGAAGATTGACGAGTACATTTGGAGACAACGAGAAAAGACGGGCGACTATCTGCTAACCGCCCATCTCGCCAAGACGCTTCCAGCGGGCACCGACCGCACTCAGTTTGTCGGCAGTCGAAAACTGGACATTCGCATGTTCGATCGTTGGGCAGACTACCTGCTCAACGAACAAAACTCGATTTCGCCCTTCCTGTCCGGTTGGCATTCCGTAGCGACAAAGGCGGCAAAGTGGCCCGCTAACACTCCCGAGATCATTCGCGAATCGGCTGCAACTCCACAAGCGACGACGCTCGAGAAACTGGCCCCGCTGTACAACCAAATCTGCAAGTCAGCCCAGAAATCTAATAGCGATCGGTATATGGTGGTTCGAGATTTTCTTAAATCAGAAGGAGTCCCAACAAGCCCTCCTCGCGATACGGTCGCTCAGTGGATTTCCCGGTCGATCGGTAACGACACAGCCAAACACAATCGCAATATTGAAGCCCTCAACTGGACCCACGACGGAGCTCCATCCCGGGCACAAGTCTTGGTTGACCGTCCCCAACCACACAACCCGCGAATATTTTTACGGGGCAATCCAGGGGCCCATGGAGACGCTGTACCACGCCGTTTTCTTCAAGTATTGTCCGGCCCCGACCGCCAACCATTTACAAATGGCAGCGGTCGATTGGAACTCGCGGAAGAAATCGCGTCGCCAACCAATCCGCTCACGGCTCGAGTCTTCGTCAATCGCGTCTGGGGCTGGCACTTTGGTAAATCTCTGGTCGACACGCCTAGCGATTTCGGTATTCGCACAGCACAACCGAAACAGTCCCAACTACTCGATTGGCTCGCCGCGAACTTCATCGAAAACAAGTGGTCCATAAAGGAACTGCAGCGAACAATCGTTCACTCGCGGACCTATCGTCAATCGAACCGAATTAACTCCAAGGCATTCGAGACCGACCCCGAGAATCAGCTGCTGCATCATTTTCCTCGCCAGCGTCTCAGTTTTGAAGCGATGCGAGATACGTTGCTCTTGCTCGCTGGAACGTTGGATCCACAAGTCGGCGGTATCTCGGTCGACATCACTCGCGATCCGTCACCGCCTCGTCGCACGCTTTACGGGTTCATCGACAGGCAGAGATTACCGGGACTTTACCGCACGTTCGACTTCCCCAGTCCCGATGCAACCAGCGCGCAACGCTACAAGACGACGGTTCCGCAACAAGCGTTATTCATGATGAACAGTCCGTTTGTCATCACCCAAACCAAAGCTTTGGTACAGCGTATCCGCGGCGAGTCACAGGAAGCGTCGACACAAGTCGATCGATTGTACGAAATCGTCTATCAACGACAGCCCAGCGATGAGGAGAAGGTGCTGTCTCTTGAGTTTCTCGCAACGCAAATGCCAGCCGCTCCAGCTTCGCGTCGTGGACTTACGAACTTGGAGCGTTTAGCTCAAGCACTGCTGCTCTCAAACGAAGTGATGTTCGTCGATTAAACGCAGTCAGCGGCGAACATTACAGAGCATCGTTTAAAACGGGCTGCACACTCATCAAACTCTTGTAGCGAGCGTAGACCTTGTCGTACTCGGCCGCTGCGGCGGCGTTTGGTGTGAATTGAGTTCTGCCGGCGGCGGATGTGCCGCTCAGTAATTCAGACCACTCGCCCGACTGTCCCGCAATCTTTTGATATCGGAATTTTGCCATCAGGGCCGCGCCCCAAGCAGTCCCTTCCTCTGCGCTATCCAAAAGCGTCACTGGAGTATTGAACACGTCGGCAAGAACTTGGCCACACTGCGGCGTCTTAGTCAGGCCACCTGACAAGATAATCTCCGTGCGGGGAAACCCTTGACGGTCGAGCACTTCACTACCCAGCCGCAAGTTGAACATCGTCGACAGCAAGGCAGCTTTGACGACGTTGCCAGCAGTGGCGTTTTCGGGATTCAGCCCGACCACCAATGCCGTACCGCCCTGCCCTACATTCAGGCCCGGTTCATCGTCCATAAACGGAAGTGCTAACAACCCGCCGCAATCGGGGTCGGCATCGATCAACTTGGGCATCACTGCTGCGAAGCCAGCTCCACGATCTCCACCGATAGCGTCGCCAAACATTTCAACGACGCTGTTCATAAACGTGGTACCGTTGCGAAGCCAAACCATGTTGATCGGTTTGCCATCGGGAGCACAGAAATGGTCGACGGCGTTACTCACTCCTGCAAAGGTTCGATCACCCACCGAGTTGGCACACACGGAAGTTCCAAAGCTTACCGATACCATACCGGCATCACCAATCAACGAACCGGCCAAAGCCGCTGGTTGGTCACCTTCTGCCGGAGCGACGGGAATGCCTGCGGGCAGACCGAGCATCTCCGATCCGTTGGTATGCAAAGTTCCCGCGTCTTCGCCCGCCTTGCGAACAGCCGGCAGTAACGTCTTCAGCGACGCGATACCTTCATCAGCTACCAAACTATCGAACGACTCGAGCAACTTGGCGTCGTAATCGAGAGTCGCCTGGTCGATCGGAAACATGCCCGCGGCGTCGCCAATCCCCAAAGTCCACTGACCGGTTAGTCGATAGCTAATCCAACCCGACGGTGTCGTGATGTGGCGAGCGGCCTTGGCTTTGTCTGTTTGATTGCGAATCGTCCACAGCCATCTCGCCGAAGTGATTCGCTTCGGCATTTTGACTCCAAAGCGTTCGGTGAGTTGATTGCCCTCCGCATCGTTGCGAGCATCGCACCAGAGCCGAACTGGCCCCAAGGACTTTCCGTCGGCATCCGCCAGGACTTCACCGTGCATCTGTCCGGAAATTCCGATCGATAGTATTTCGATTTCTGAATGGTCAGCGGGGAGCTTCTTCCGCATGTTGGTCATCGCGGCGACAAGTGCCGCATCCCAATCCGCTGGCTGTTGCTCGTAACAGCCCTCGGCAAGGCCGGGCACCATGTCGTAAACTTCCTCACCAGTGGCCAAA
>JBLHLE010000646.1:0-5102 GCA_047620805.1 Pirellulaceae bacterium | reverse complement strand
GAAGTTCTCTCCGTCGCGATGGACCTCCAGCGTTCCCCCGTTAACGGTTACGACAAAGTCATTGCCCGGTTCGTTCTCGATATCGGCCTTCAAACTCAGAGCCAAGTCGTGAGCTGAACCCGCATTCGTCACTACGGCATCGTAAAGCGTTCCCGCAAGAGTTACTTGCCAGGTCTCGCCGAGTTTCACATCGCCGTCAGCAATCTGGTAACGCACTTCCCGGTAATCGATGTCGTCAATCTGATCACTGACGGGCGTTCCGAAAAGCGTTACTTCACCTGTCGGACTTGCGCCTTGGATGGATGCCAAAATCTTGCTTCCGCCAGCGGCAATCTTCGTGATCTTAAAGCCGATGATCTTCGTATTGTCATCGACATCTGTAATGTCACTCAGATTGTAGGTGCCCGTCGGAAGCTGGCCCTTGATGCCGCTGATCACGTCGGCGATAGTCTTGGCCGGTGCTTCGGCGACGTTCTCCACGTCGTAGTGATAGTCCGCGTTATCGACTCGCAGTGTCCAGCGTTCCCCATCATTCACAGTGCCAGCAAAGACGACATCGACTGTAGTGAAGAGGATATCGGCATTCGGGATTGCGGAGTCACCGACTCCCGTGACAACATCATCGGGTCGTGTCTTCGCACTTGTTTGGCGAAGAACTACGCCTGCCGGATTCACAAACTGAGAGAGTCCGTCGGCTGTCAGCCCTTCGAGTTGAAAGCCTCTGTCATCGACGATACTGAAATGGGTCTTGCCGTCGTCCGAATCTGCAGCATATGTCACGACCACGTTGTCACCGCTGAAACGGGCGGGTCCCGACATATTGGATACTAGTTCCGCTTTCAGCCCATCTGCCACGTCGTCGAGAGTATCGTTGGCCTTAGCCACGTACTGGTAGTCACGATAACGAACCCCCAGAGTCCACTGATCTCCGGCGGACACTCTCCCGTTAAGCGTAAAATCAACGCTAGTAAAGAAATCGCTGTCGTCGATCGTCGATTCATCGTTCTTCGAAGTGAAGTCGAAATCGACGGGTATCGGAGCGAGCTGCCCCTCAGAGATATTGAATTCATAGAGATCAAAACTGCCGTCGCCGGAACCCGCTATCCGTGCGTACGGGGTCGTAAAATCGAAGAAGCCACTATAGTCAGGGACTCGAGGATCAAGATTAAACTGACCATTGCCTACGTCGGGATCGGCAAAGGTGAAGAAGCCTTCAGCGGAGTCGATGTTTTGTGCGGCTCCCGCGACGGCGTCGCCGTCTGGATCCTGCTCGGATTCATTCTCGAAGATCGGTTCTGGCCCGAAGACAAAATCGGCGATCGAGTGGCGGCTTACGGAAACGTGCAGATCGTAGTCGACCCCAACGGCCAACCCCGCACCATCCACACTGTCAACCTTCACAATAAACGTCTGATCTTGCGGCGTCGCAGGCTGCGGCAGTACAAACGACAGGAAGGCGTCACCACCGACGTCGAGAGGATCCTCGCTACCGGCAAGCGAGCCGGCCACTTCGCCATCCCTAACCGGGAAACCTTTGTCCAACAACAGGCCACTCTCGTCGAAGAGACTTACCGTGCTGTTCCAAAAAATCGTGTCACCAGATTCATAGCCGTGGTCGACATCGAGTCGAATGGGTACGGAACCGGTCGCAAACATCTCCTCGGTTACGACAAAAGAGAAGAAGTCGGCTTCTCCGTCGCCTGTCGCCTTCACCGTCAGGTACGGCAAAGTTGTTGCGTCTCCGACCTCGAGATTTTGATTCTTGCTCCACTTGCCCAGCTCGAGGTTTTGCGCCGCAAACAGTGCATTGTTGTTGACGCCCTCGAGCAGGGGTTCGACACCAAAGTCACCAGTTAATTGCACGAACTTGAGATTAGGAATCTCAGACATTCCAAGCCCTGCAGTGGGGTCAACGAGCAGCAACTTCAATGCATTTGCGATATCGCCGAGACTATCTCCGTCGGCCGCCCGATAACGAACGGTCGTCGGCGTACCACCACCCCGTGTCACCTCGATGGACCACGGCTCGTCCGCAACCACGTTACCTGAAAGCACGAAATATGCCGTTTGGACGGTATCGAGACTTGGTGTCCCAGTCAAGAATATCTTCGATGAAAGTGAACGTAGCTTTTGCGTCCCATCGCCGACAACGGCAAAGACGGCGCTGTCTGTATCCCCTTCCAGTCCGCTCACGACCCCTTCGCCGAGAACCACGATGTCGGTCGGCTCAGTGACCTTCGTATCTCCGCCGCTCTCGACCACGAACGCGCCAGGTGCCTCGTCATCCAGCAGTCGAACGTCAACCGATCCTGGTTGCGTCACGCTCCTGCTGCCGGCAACGCTGAAGAATTCCACCGCTCCGAGATTGACACTAAGCACATCGCCAGTCGTAGGGGCAGCGCCCGCACTGTGCGCACTAATTAGAATATCGGCCTCAGTGACAAAATCGGGAGACGTTATCGCATTATCTGTATCAACGTCGATCTTAGAATCGACGATGTCGTACGAAAACGCCTCGACTCCGTCTTCGATTCCAGGTGCTCGTGTATCATCGATCGAAACGGTGATCACTTTACCGTTCGCTGCCGCCTTCAACGCGGGATTGGCGTCGATCAAATCGGCTAGTGACTTCGTCACGACATCCAAACTATCGACGATGCCCTCAGTGGGGTCTATTCGATCCGACTCATTACCGTCGGCAACGTAGACAAATCCCTTGCCATTAAAACGGACGTTCCATACATCACCGGCCACAAACGGCGTTGGTCCAGACTGACTCGAGCCGCTGACGGTAAGTTCAATTTCGGTGTACGCCGCCACCGTCGATCCGGGAACGACTTGTGCCGTGATGTCACCTTCCGTATCGAGCGTGATGAATCCTCCGTCCGCCTTGAAGGCGGGACCTTTAACGGACAACTTCCACGCTTCTAACGTTCCCGTTAAATCAGCTTCTATTTCCGCGGTATAACCGGCACCGGTATCGCCGTTGATGCTGATGCCGAGATTGTCAACCAGGCCTTTGAGGTTCAGATTCAGGAAATTGTCTTGTGAAGTGACATCTGCAATGTTGTGTTGAATTCGGGCATAGTGGACTCCTTCGGCAAGCTCATCGTCAAACGCACTGACCGTGATTGTCTGCGGAAGTCTGTTTGCCCAATCCGAATTTGAAAACGTGAAAGTTTGATCTGTGAGCGAATCGCCAGAGACATCGGTCAACTGCAGGTCGTCACTGTTGAGGAAGAGTGTGACATCCCCCCGAGGCTCCTGGCTCAGCAGGATGTAATACTGGTCACTGGCCGGCAAATCTCCCGAGGCGTTTTCCGCCACCGTCGTATCGTCATTGCTCTGCACGATGACGACACTCGCCGAGTCGTTGTCGATAACTTCGACGGGGACGCTGAGCACGGCAAGATTATCGTACGCACCTCGGTCGTCGGCGCTCACGCCCTCGATCACTTTGTGCTGGATAACCGAAGTTCGGTTGCCCTGAGCGAGCGCGTCGTCTGGAGTCGAAACAGTGATAATTTGAGGAATAAACCAATTCGTCCGGTCGAAGAACAGAGTGGTCCCGTTTTCCAAGCCGTTGAGTAGTAGGTTCTTGCCTCCAGCAGTCTTAACTGACTCCGAGAGGCCAATCGGAGAAGCCGCGACGCGTACTGTCTCCCGCGGAGATCTCGTCAGGACCACGGAGTACTCTGACGCGACCAGCATAGGCGCGGCGGCCGTCAGCGTTTCTTCAAAAACTCTGAGGGCACCCTTGATAGGAGTAATTACGATACCAGCCTCGTCGTTATCGGCAACCTTCACCGGCTGGTCACGTACGAAGACATCATGGTAGCGGCCATCGACACTGGATAGTAAGTGTTGAATAATGCCGGAGTGCCCCTCGAGACCGTTGCTAACCACCTCGATCGGCTCGTCACCGGTCCCACCCGAAACATTAAAGGTGTCGCTGCCCAGTCCACCGATGATCTCGACCACAACGTTCTCGTTGGTGCTCTCGATAAAGAATCGGTCGTTGCCTTCGAGAGCATCGATTTCTACTTTTTCGAGGCCGCCATAGGTAATAAACAAGCCACCGCCAAAAACACCGCTTTCAGTGACCACGAAGTCATCGCCAAATTCCGTGCCGATGACGGTCAGCGTATCGAAGCCGTCGCCCCCTTCGATTCGCACGGGCGCGTTGACGGTAAAGGCGATAAAGTCCGCGCCCTGGCCACCGTTGATGTTTGTGTAGGGAGCCTTGGGATCATTGGGGTCGACCTTGACGAACGCCCGCACGACAAAGTTGTCGTCGTCTTCATCGCCAAACAGGAACAACTCGGCGAGATTTCTATAGACGGTGAAACTGTCGTTGCCCTTGCCCCCAAAAATCGTCGAACTGTGGCTAATACCGTTACTCAGAAATCCACGAGTAATCGGCGTCGTCTGGAAAAACTCGTCCGGGCTGAGACCGTGATCAGGATTGGTTCCATCTCGCGGCGAGGCGAACACTTGACCGATTTGGAAGGTATCGGCACCAGCGTCGCCGTAGACCACTATCGGCGCAAGGGTGTCGTCGAGCACGACGGTGTCGTCGCCATCGCGGGCAAAAATCCGGACGCCCCCTTCGATGTCACTGCGATAGTTGACCCGCTCGATCCGAGCGTTCTCGACCGGTTCGCGATTCTCATCGACTTCGACCGAGCTAATACTTCCGATTCGGTCTGCGGGATCAGCATCGGGAAGATTGTTTGCGCGAACCAGAAAATAGTCGCCCAACGGGGTACCGTAAATATTGAGAGCGTCGACTCCACCATCCGTCGGAGACGTCGTATCAAAAACATCGATCAGCGAAGATCCCGTTCCCGACAACGCGATATCGAAGATGTCACTCTCCCCCTCGCCGTTCAGTGTCAACAGGGCGCCGACACCATCGAGATCCGTCTGTGTTCCATCGGCGAAATAGTTTACCTGAACGTGGTCGTCACCAGGGCCCAAGAGTATATCGGTTAATCCGCTCGAATTTGCCAACCGCACCAAGTCCGCTCCGCCCGCAGCATCGATTCGAACTGTTCCCAAATGCGTCGAGTCGACAATCAGCTCGTCGTCTTGATTACTGA
>JBLHLE010000645.1:0-5103 GCA_047620805.1 Pirellulaceae bacterium | reverse complement strand
ACTCCAATGTTTCAGCCATGGTGAGCGCGATGCTGCTGCCGAAGGCGGCTGACCGGTACACCGAACGAGCGAAACGGGTTGCGACGAATTCCAATGATCTTTCGACGACGGCGTACGTGCAGACGATCAATTCAGTGCATTTCATCGGGCAGGGAAACTGGGAAGCGGGAAGAGAGACGCTCGATCAGGCCTTGGAGCTCTGTACGTCGATCGGTGACCACCGTCGCTGGTCGGAAGCAACGGCGTTGACGCTGAACCTTTCGTGCTGGAACGGCGAATGGGATCGACTCGCCCGGCACGCTCGTAAGCTTTGCGACGCTGCTGACACGGGGCTTGGCATTCAGGTCGCGACATGGGCTTACGGCTGGTTGCTGTGGGTAGAGTCTGCAAAGGACCCGCATAGCGCTACTGTATCTGCTGCCGAAGTTGAGCTTAGACACTGGCTCGACGCTGATGAAGAACTGGCTCTGGCCGACGAAGTGCTGGCCCGCGGAGGTTTGTTGTTCGCACGGTTACGACGCGGCGAATTGACGGAAGCGTTGGAAATAGCCGATCAGATCGAAACGGTGATTGGCAACGCGCAACCGGTTGCTGTGTATCTGCTACCTGTTTATGCGGCCCTGGTCGATCTTTACACCGCCGTTTGTGCGGCAGAGCAAGACGTGTCGATCAAGCGGAAAATGATCAAACGTCTGCGTCGCATGCAGCGACGACTGGCGATCTTCAGGCTGGTGATCCCGATTTCGAGCCCGTTGAAAAGTCTGTGCGATGGCCGCATCAATTTGTTGAAGGGACGCATGTCTCGCGCACGTCGATCGTTCGGCAAAGGTCGTCAACTGGCAGAACGATATCGCATGCCGTACTTCACCGCGCTGCTGGGATCTGAACTGGCAAGGACCGTCGGATCAGCGTCCGAGAGCCGCGAACTGACTTCGTCAGCCCAAGACATATTCAATCTGTTAGGGCGATAAAACGCGAAGTTGGGAAGCCAATGAAACAACTACCGTTATATCGCGGCGAACTGCGACGGCGGCATTTTCGAAGAGGATCTTCGTTGATCTCGCAACCTCACCGACAACACCCATCGTTGCTCGATCCGTCGCAGTTCTGACATTGACGCCAGCTTTACAAGCTCTGCAGGTATGCGCTTCCCGCCGACGATTCGTCAAGTCGATAGTCACGCAACCGTTGCTGTTGCTGAATCGACCGTTCTTCCTGGCTCAGGTCGGCCGAATTGTGAAATTGTGTAGTCTCGACCAGTTGAGTTTCAGCAGCATTCTCCGCCGTGGCACTTCCGGGAGGCTGTGCGCGAATGGCAACGATCAACATGAATCGATGATTCTCGCCATTATCGCCACTGTTCACTTCTCGGGATGCGAATTGATACTCGAGACCTATTCCGACTTGCTTCGTGGGTAACGCCAAGATGTTGAACCAACCTTGATGAACGTTGCTGTTGGCGTCGGCCCCAAGAAAACTGGGAGTTTCTGTATGAGCGTATCCGTAGGCAATGTTTGACTCAAAGGGCAGGCTGCGGGAACCAATGCCTATTTCTGACTCGTGTGCCATCCCTAAGTATGCTCCGAATCCATCAAGTGCCCGGAATGAATTTGTCGTGCCGTCTCCACCAGCCGATACGGATGTCCCGCGAATGTATTGCCCAATGCCTTCGCCGCCAGCAACCCCAGCATAGAATGCGTTCTGGTTGACCTTGTCTTTCAACTCGAGGTAGGCGGCTAGGCCCCAGCCGGTATCGAAGTGCGTCGTATTCCCGGGATCCTCGAAACCGAGAGACCGAACCAAGGACGACAGTTGCAACTTGGTTTCCGAGCATTCGTCGCTTGAAGTTAACATCAACCGTGTTGCAAAATTTGGCCAACGTGAGAGCCGTACTGCGTTGGTTGGAATTGCAAAGTCGGATTTGCCAGTTGCAAGGGGGTCTTCGATTGCAAAAGACCACTCAACACCGGGGTCAGACTTGTATTGAACACGAATCTGCGACCGATTGTGACTGCCCTTCTCTTTGGCTGCATTCCGAAGACTTGACGTCCCAATGAGGTTATTAGGCCCGGTGAGGCCGCTTGGAATCATGGTGCCACCAACCTCAAACAGAGAATCAGTTTTCCCAACGCCGAACGTCCAACTACCGTGATTCCACAAGCGGGCGTAAAGATGTTCAAACTCAAGTTCATCGCTCACGAAATGATTATTCGCCTCCATGTAAAACTGGACTTGTGAGTCTTCAATTCCGAGGAACTCTACGACCTGATTATCCATCGCCAGTGAAAATGGAATCTCTTCAAAAGCCATAGCTCCGTCGCTTCCCTTATTGTCAAAGAAGCTTGTTTGCCCCGCTCCGATGACATCATTTCCGGCGAGTGGCACGGTCGTGGGATCGAATTTCACGATCCTACTTGTGTCGTAAATCATGCCGAACTGGGACATCGCTTGGAATCTGGTGCGTACTTTTTCACTTTCGGCGGCTGTGCCGGTAAAGTCGAATAACGCCATTCCACGTCCCATCGAAGTCTCAGCCGGTGCGAATCGTCCCGTTGAAACCTCTGTCGATTTGAATCGACTCACGAACATGTCGTTCTGATGAGCTGGTGTCGGCAGCAGATGCTTAGCTCGTGCAAACGACCTTTCGTATGGTGTTCCAGCTGCGGCGGTGATGAACCGAGCATCGAGTGCTCCCTGGCCAGACAATGATTCCATTTTTTCCGTTGCAATACTCCCAGCTGTCTGATTCAGCTCTGATACGATTTCGTCTGTAAGCTTGAACTGTGCATCAGCGGCAGCTGCATCAGCAGCTGCTCTTGCGGCAGCTGCATTTGCATTAGCTGCATCAGCAGCTGCATTTGCATTAGCTGCATCAGCAGCTGCATTTGCATTAGCTGCATCAGCAGCTGCATTTGCATTAGCTGCATCAGCAGCTGCATTTGCATTTGCTGCATTTGCTGCATTTGCGGCTGCACTTGCATTTGTACTTGCGTCTGCGGCTGCCTTAGCGGCTGCGGCTGCCTTTGCGGCTTCGACCGCAGCATCAGATGCTGTACTGGCAGCCCTCGTGGCATCCAAAGCAGCGTTCGCTTTTTTGGCGTGTGTAGCAGCATTCGGACCAGCGTTCGGAGTATGAAGGAAGAGCTGGGGTTCTTTCGGGAGCACTGGTTTTTGCGGCTTGTTTTCCAGTGACCATGTCTGAGTGTTGTCCATCGTCAGTGCTTCGGTTCTCCACGCTTCAACGATTTTTCTTATCACAGACGCTCTCTGTAGTTCATTCTGGAACCTAATATTTTCCGCGCTCGCGAAACCTGCTGTTTTCGCCGCGGCTTCGAATTTCAAGATTGGCGCGTTGATTCTATATTCCAGCGCGACTCTAGCAGCTTCGTTTCGTGCATCAACAATGACCTTTCTTTCTTGCGTTTGCCCAGCAAACTCAAATTCTTGAGCAGTGGTGGGTCTTGACATCAAAGTGCACGACACAATCACTGTCAGAAAGGTTGGATTAGCGATCCACTTCATAGCCCAGTCCTTTTCGATTCACGAAACGTTTACAGAAACTTTCAGTGTCGTATCGACTGTTCCGATGATACGCAGTAGGCGATGGATAGAGGTTGTGCGGATTGGCAGTAATCGTTGCATGAATCGGTGATGTAACTTTCCCGGGGTGGTTAGGCTGTGTATAGTGTCCCGATTGACATGTGTAGAAGTTCTGAAATTAGCATGGGCGAGGTTCATAAGGGAGCAGAAGCGATGGCGAAGAAAGAAGCAACGCGCAAAAAGGCACCTCAAAAACCCGAAAACGACTCGGACGAAATCGAAATTCGCCTGGTTGAGCCTGACGAAATCACCACAGAACTTGACCCTCATCTGCAGACAGCGATCCTTCAGAACCGAGCGGGTGAATCAATCGATCCTGCATTCAGCCATGCAGACAAAGACGGCACGGTGCGTGTAGACGTAATCGCGAAACTCAGAAGGCCAGCCGTCGACGTCGAGGGGTTGCAGATTACGACTAGGATTAATCACATTGTGACGGGTTCGGTCGCCGTTGATGACATTGAGTCTGTTCGCGCGAACACGGACATTGTAAGTCTGAAGCGAGCAACTCGGCTTCACTCAGAACTCGATTTCTCGGTTGGCGAGGTCAATGCAACACGAGATCAACTTGAGGCGGGATTGCCTGCAGGGACACGAATTCCCGGTGGCAAAGACGTGATCATCGGAATCGTCGATTATGATTTCGACATTCAACACAATGACTTCAGGAACGCGGACGGTTCAACGCGACTGTTGTCACTTTGGGACCAGAGAAGTGTGGAACCCAATGAGCTGTCTCCGGCGCCGTACAATTATGGTCGCGAATTCAGTCGGAACGCGATCAACAACGCTCTGACAACGGCAGATCCGTATCAGGCTCTCGCCTATCGTCCCAGAGCGAAGAGTCACGGCGCTCATGTTACTGGCATCGCTGCCGGAAACGGACGAGCCACTGGAATCCGCGGAATTGCGAGCGAAGCCGATGTTATCTTTGTCAACGTGTCCCATGATGACATCGTCGATGAGATCGATGACCTCGATAATGATGAAACTCAAAGCCTTGGCAGTTCGAAAATCCTCCTGGATGCCGTTGACTATATTTTCAGAATCGCAAAGTCACGTGGCCAACAGGCTGTTGTGAATCTCAGTTTGGGGACGCGAGGGACTCCACATGACGGTACGACTCTCGTCGATCAAGGACTCGACGAATTGCTTCAGGAGCCAGGAAGAGCGATTGTCGTTGCGGCAGGAAACTCCCACGAGTTGAGGTCTCATGCTCAGGGCGAAGTTTCGAACACTTCACGGCGAACCCTGAACTGGGAAATCGCGAATTTCGACAATTCAGACAATGAAGTTGAGATCTGGTACCCCGGTGGCAATGAATTACAGATAGCACTGGAAACGCCGGGGGGGAATCGATTAGCCCCCGTGCTCCTTGGCCTCAGTATTACCCACAAGTTGGGTCATAGTAATTTACGCCTCGGAGGATGAGTTGTAGTTTTTCGAATCCGCGCCAAAGTGTAATCCAGCCTGGCTCGCCGTCGCTCTTACGGCCCACAAATC
>JBLHLE010000644.1:0-5106 GCA_047620805.1 Pirellulaceae bacterium | reverse complement strand
CAACGCCTCGTAGACATCCTCCGCATAAGACGTCATCGCCGGCAACACAAAGCTATCGTCAGGGCCATTCTGCTTTTTCCTGTTTCGCAATGCTCCATTCTTGCCAGAACCGTCCTTGCCAGAACCATTCTTGCCAGAACCATTCTTGCCAGAACCGTCCTTGCCAGAACCATTCTTGCCAGAACCGTTTCTGGTAGGACCTTTGTTCGTTGGTCCGTCATTCGTTGGTCCGTCATTCGCTGGTCCGTCATTCGCTGGTCCGTCATTCGCATTGGGTTTGTCACTTTTCGGCGTCGACTCGATTTTCGCCCGTTCCCGAATCTCATCCGGTGCGAGCCAGGACATTGCTTCCCGCAATGCGATCGTGATGGGAGCTTGGCGGGTCATCGCGGCAGCGTTGCGTTTCTCCTGATCACGGCGAGGTGGCGTCAATCTTCCCCACACAACTTCGCCGCTCATGAACAAATGGTCTAACCACTGCGCGTCGTAGTCGGCAACTCGATCCGTCAAGATACGAGCCTCCCAAGCGGCGGCGGGTAGCTCAAATCCCTGCAATAGCGCGATCAACTCTCGCAATCCGACGGGGCCGCCCCATTTTCTTCCAGGATGCAAATTGTGTCGATGGACTAAATAGTCGATGTAATGCTCGGGGCGAACAGGCTTAATCCGCTGCCGCAAACCTTCCAACGTCAGGCGATGAATGCGCGCCAATAGACGCCGCTCACACCAATCCAACTCAACCTCGCTGCAATTGGTATGGACGTTGGTGGCGATATCCGCCGCCGCTTCCGCTGGAGCCAACTCGCCGGTTGGAGAATCGACAGTCAACAGCGCGGAGGTGTCCCGATCGTGTGTGGACAGTTCCGCTGAGGTCGAGAAGTTTCCACGCATCACGGCGCCTTCGCCCTCCAGTGATTCGAGAGCCGCGGAAACAGCAGTTCGCGAAAGCCCAAAGCTACTGGCCAAATGACTCGCCTTGAGCGGACCACTATGAGTCATCCGCCCCCGAACCAATTCGACAATGGCCGCTGTCGATTCTACGTCGACGCGCAGTTGCTCGGGTAAATCGACGGCCGGTTTCGCGACCGCAGTGGGGAAAATCTTCTCAATCCACGGCCAGCGTTCGGCTGCAATGAAGATCTTTTGATCGCCAACATCCACGCAAGTGGCCCGCTGGAGTGAAACTAACTCCTGAAACCACTCCATCCAACCGTCCATCTCAGCTGGCAACACCGCTGTCAATGTCATCATCGCGTCGTGCAACTCATCGGCATCGCGAACCGTGGGCCAAGCCTGTTTGGTGACAAACTGAATTGCTTCTGGATCGAGCTGAGCCAGATCCTGAAAATCGTCTGGATTCAACGACCGCCTCGTTGCGACGGCACGGGTCCTGCGTTCCTCGAGCGGAGCGTCGTCTAAGAACGCGTACGGATTTGCATTCAACAATTCATGAGCAAATGGTGACGGCTCTCGCGTGTCTTTCTGTGTCAGCTTGATCTGACCATTCTTGATCTTTTCGATGATTTCGAACCACCGGGGAAAGTCCATCGCCTCGTGGAAGCAGTCATGCATTGTTTGCTGAACCAAGGGATGGTCCGGGACTTCGACATCCCCGTGGTGGTTTTCCAAACATCCGACAGTTTCTGGAAACACGGCGGCCAACAAATCTTCGGACCTGAATCGCTGCAGGTACGGCGGTGTCTTCTTGCCACCTTGAGATCGCAGGACGGCCAGCGCCCTTGTCACATTCCATCGCCAACGGACCTGGAACATCGGGGCGGCCAGCAGAGCTTGCTCTAAAAGATACTGCGCATTGTGAGGGCCAATCATCTGAAACATACTTTCGAGCGGAAAGCTGTGCTGGGGAGACATCGACAAGAGTACCCCGTTGTCGTCGGCTGCCGCCTGCAATTCGAAGTCGAAACTGCGACAGAACCGTTTTCGCAGCGCCAGCCCCCAGGCTCGATTCACTCGAGCTCCAAAGGGAGCGTGAATCACCAGCTGCATTCCGCCAGATTCATCAAAGAACCGTTCGTAGACGATTTCATCTTTGGTGGGCACGCAACCGACGGCGTTACACTGCGCGTGTACGTATCGATAGGCTTGTTCGGCCGCGTGCGGATCGGCGCCGCATTCACGCCGCAGGAATTCAATCGCTTCGTCCTGCGAACCGGTTTCTACCCAGTCGGCCAACCGTCGCCGGAGATTCGAAAATTCCTCCGAAAGCTCAATCGTTCGTCCGGGACCTTCGCCAAACCAGAAGGGAATACTGGGCGGTGCGCCCTGGGCATCCTGTACGATCACTTCACCCGACTTCACTTGCCGAACGCGCCAAGACGTGTTCCCCAACAGGAATATATCGCCGGCCGAAGTCTCAATCGCAAAATCCTCATCCAAAGAGCCAACGAATGTCTTGTCGTTCTCGGTGACCACTCGATACTGCGCCGTTTCGGGAATGGCTCCACCGCAAGTTATCGCCGCCAAACGAGCTCCGCGCCGAGCGCGAACTTTGTGCCCGATCTGATCCCAATGCAAATAAGCGCCGCGTTTCAACCGCGGTGCAACACCGTCGCTAGTCATGGAGAGGATTTTCTCGAATCGCTCTCGCGTCAATTCGCGATACGGCCAGGCTCGCCGCACCATGGCATACAAGTTGTCCTCGTCGTCTTCCTCGGCTGCGATCTCGGCGATCATCTGTTGAGCCAGAATATCGACGGGCTGTTGCGGAATCTCGATGGCGTCCAAACGATGCTGAAAGACGGCATGAACTAAGGACATCGATTCGAGTAATTCGTCCCGTGTCAGCGGGAAGATACGTCCCTTCGGAGTCGCACCGATCGAGTGCCCAGAGCGTCCCACTCGCTGTAGGAACGTGGCGATAGCGCGCGGCGAACCGATTTGGCAAACCAGGTCGATGTAACCAATATCGATTCCCATCTCGAGCGATGCCGTCGCCACGATCGCTTTCAACTCGCCCGACTTTAGCCTCTGCTCCGCGGATAGCCGTAGCTCTCGCGATAGACTTCCGTGGTGACTGGCGACGGCCTCCTCGCCTAAAGCTTCGCGAAGATGATGAGCAACGCGTTCGGCGAGTCGTCGGGTGTTAACAAACACCAACGTGCTGCGGTGCTCACGAATCAAATCCGTCAGTTGTTCGTAAACTTCGCCCCACTGATCGTGCGAACAGACGGCCGCTAGGTCTTGGTCCGGAACTGCAACGGCCAAGTCCAAATCGCGGAAGTGCCCGCCGTCGATAATTTCGCACGGCCGGTCAGGTTCTTCTGCGGAAGCGGGAACTCCAACCAGGAAACCGGCGATTTGATCGATTGGTCGTTGAGTTGCCGAGAGTCCGACACGGACCGGTGGACTATCCGCAAGCCGATGCAAACGTTCTAAGGTGAGCGCCAAGTGCGAACCTCGCTTATCTCGCGCCAAGGCATGAATCTCATCGACGATAACGGTGTTCGTCGATCGCAGCAAATTGCGACTCTTCTCGGCAGTCAGCAGCAAATACAGCGACTCGGGAGTCGTGACCAGAATATGCGGAGGCTTGCGGAGCATCGCTTGACGTTCCGAGGACGGCGTATCCCCCGTGCGCACCGACACGCGAATGTTTGGGGCATCCAAACCCGCAGCTTCCGCCAATCGCGAAAGCTCAGCCAATGGAGTCTGCAAGTTGCGTTGAATGTCGTTACTCAACGCCTTCAATGGCGAGACGTAGACAACTTGAATTCCGTCCTCTAACGTCCCCTCCGTCCATTGGCGATAAAAACGATCCAGACAGACCAAGAAGGCCGCCAAAGTTTTTCCAGACCCCGTGGGCGCAGCGATCAACGTATTCTGACCATTGGCGATCAGCGGCCAGCCGCGTTGCTGCGGCTCGGTCGGCGCAGCGAACCGTTCCGAAAACCACTGTCGGATCAAAGGATGAAATTGCTCCATGCTCATCGCTATACTTCACTGCTATCTATTTATTCAATTGTTCAGAGGGGGAATAGCTCGCAGACGAATTCACAGTCTGATGCTCACGGCTGATCAGTTACTCGTCAAACCAAAAAACTACTTTAATGATACAAAGTTTACTCTAGGCGTGTCGAAGTTCACTAAATTCCAGAACCAATATAAAGCACCAATAAGCAGATCGAACAAAGAACTCGTAAACACGTGAACGAGTCGAACACGCGTGGTAAACTGTTCTACGTGCCATGCCGCATATTGTCGGCAACTAATGATTTTCGCATTCAAACAATTCAAGTGCTGCCCATGATTAATAAGATGCATTTCCTACGGAAACGTTACACTTGTTGGCTCGTTTTTTTGACATTTCTCTTGCTTGCTGCTGTACTGAATGCAGATGAAACGGCCGACGGCGTTAAGTCGCCAGCAGAGCCAGCAAAGGACGTGCAGCCTAATTTCGACGGGAAAGACTTGTCGGGCTGGCGGATTATCAACAAACAGGACTTCGGAAAACACGGCGAGATTGGCTTCGCCAAAGGCGTTGTCTCCATCGCAGCAGGGTCCCCAGCCTCCGGAATCGCCTGGAAAGGAAAAACCGCTACGCTGGACTACGAGGTCACTCTGCAAGCCCGCCGAATGAAAGGTGGCGACTTCTTTTGTGGAATCACCTTCCCTTACAAAAAAGCGTACAGCACGCTGGTACTTGGCGGCTGGGGTGGCGGAACCACGGGACTCTCCAACGTCGACGGTTTCTCGGCCATCGAAAACGACACCACCGATTTCATCGAATTCAAGAACGAGACGTGGTACACAGTACGACTCAAGGTCACCGAAAAACTTATCGAAGCCTGGGTCGACAAAAAGAAGATCGTCGAGCAAGACACGGAAGGGCACAAGTTTTCTATCTGGTGGGAACAGGAACCTGTCATGCCCTTTGGTATCGCCACTTGGAATACCGGTGCAGAGATTCGCAACTTGAAATTCACCAAACTAAAAGGTGAAGTACAAGCGAAGAAGTAACACGCCCCGCTCCATCACGCAGCCGCTGCGGAACTATCTCTTCAGCAACACTATCTCTTCAGCAACACTATCTCTTCAGCAACACTATCTCTTCAGCAACAATTCTTTGGCGACGCAAACAAAAAAGGC
>JBLHLE010000643.1:0-5107 GCA_047620805.1 Pirellulaceae bacterium | reverse complement strand
CCAGATATATCGCGTTGATCAACCGACAGCCACCGCCCGATGCCTGAATCGTAAAATCTTGCCCGTACGTAGTACTGATCACCGGGATTAGGTCCGTAGATACCATCCTGATAGTATCCGTAGCGTCCCACGAAGTTGAGTGGGATCATGAGGGAGCCGGTGCTCGCGACCGCTTCTCCAAACGCAGAGTAAATGCGAGTTCCATCAACAGACTCGTCTTCTTTGGTCATAACACGGGTGGAGCCGATCGCATCGAAGTGGAGCCATTCGCGTTCCCAGGAATCACTACCGCGACGACTGATAAGGTCACCCCATCGACCGACTCCTTGGGTGTAGACCTGTCGATTGGCGAGCGTTCCAGACAGGCTCGTGGTGACAGCTAGGTACCGTTGTCCGTCCCACAGGAAGTCCGCCGTAAGCGTATCATCCGTTTGCACACGCAGGCCATCGCCGTTATAGCTGGCCGTTTGCGAAGAGATACTGTTGTAGCTCAACCGCGTTCGGCGATTTTCGTCATCCCACTCGTATCCTGTCGTGTCGCCGCTGGGCACGGTTTGCAGAGTTTGGTTACCCGCCGCATCGTAGGTGTACGTGGTCGTGCCAACGCTCGATTCGGCGGCCTCCAGCTGATTCAGCCCGTTGTACGTCGATGTTGTCAGCGCACCATCCGCATTCAGAACTTCGCGGTTGCCGGCGGCATCGTACTGGAACGTAGTGTTGTAGGCGTTACTGCCAGTGCGTTTTTCGTTCTTCAATTGATACGATTCGTCGTAGTCCCAATCGACCGTGTCGCCACTGCTCTCCTCGGACTTGGTGCGATTGCCAACCTTGTCGTAGGTGTAGGTGAAGTTAAGGATCGTTCCGCCTGTTGACGTGAGGTTTTCAATTAGGTGTACTTGGTTAGCCGCATCGTAGGACGTACTAACGCTGGTACCATTGGAGAGTTCCCGCAACATTTCGCGATTAGCAACATCGTAAGAGAACGACGTGCGTTCACCGTACGGGTTATCGAGCCAGTCCGATCGACCGAGTTCATCGTAGTGATACGTGAACGTCCCACCTGTCGGCTCAACCATCGTCTTGCGATTATTGGTTTCGTCGTAGGTATAGGCGAGCGTTTCACCGCGTGGATTCTGGACCGTTTTCGTTCGACTTACCTCATCATAAGTCGATGTTGTCTTCCCTGTGCTGTCCCACATCAGTTTGCGATTACCGCGCGAATCGTACTGAAGCGTTACAGGCAGATCGTTGGTGTATTGCCGTCCCTTGAGCCAGCCGTTTTTCTCATACAAGAAAGTGGTGGCAATGCCTCGAGCATTGGTTCGCGTTTCCATTTGCCCAATTGCATCGTACGTGATTGTCGTGCGGTTACCAGCGGGATTGGTTTCCAATTCCATCTGCCCCGCAACATCGTACCCAAAGGTTGTGGTGTTTCCTTTGGCATCCGTTAATGCCTCACGTCGTCCCGCATCATCGTACGAGATCGTCGTTTTGTCGCCGAGGCCGTTGATGGTTGTTTCCGGTCGACCAGCTACATCGTACAGCGTGGTGGTGATGTTGCCCTCGGCATCTAGCGTCTGTTTACGCAGGCCTGTTTCGTAGTACGTGAATGTTGTTCGATGGCCCAGCGGATTCTGTGTCGACTCGATACGTCCAGCGTCGTCATAGTTCGTCGTCCAAATCTTGCCGAGTGGATTGATGAGCTGTGTCTTTCGCCCTACATCATCGTACGTTGTGGTTGTTTTATTCCCTTTAGCGTTCTTACTCGCGATCAGACGGTTGGCGTCATCGTAGTAGTTGGTTGCTTTAACCGAAAACAATTAGCCTACCATCTCGCCAAGGCAAGATACGCAGATTAGGAGAATGCCGATTTCGCCTGCCCGTTAACTCTGGCCAGGATCAACGGATCATTGGGAGGGAATTTCGTGAGCTTTGCATTTTGGTTCAATGAGTCGAGCACGGGGCGGGGCTGCCCCACTTGAGTCGCCCCTTGCCTACCAGTCGGCTCCGATGAGTCTTAACTGCTCTCGAATTCTCTTCAAATCCCAAATCTGTACTTCGTTCGTGCGGCTGCCCACTGCCAACCAATTGCCGTCCGGGCTAATTGCTAAGCCGCCAGCCTGGTCTGCCATGAACCCTGACAACCTTGTTACGTAAGGAGATTTCAAGTTGACAATCGGCTGATAGGACTTGGTGTCGAAAAGAACCACCTGATCGAAGTCGTTGACCGCGAGAGTCCCACCGTCCGGAGAAAATGCCGCTCTGCCGACACTCTCCAAACTCGTCAATTGGACTTTCTTCAGCTGTTCAAATTTCGACGCATCAATCACATAGAACGCGCCCATGCCGCAACAAATGAGCGTCGAGCCGTCGGGACTGAAGGTTGCGTTTAAACTTTGCTCTTGAGCCATTTCCATTGACGCAAGCTGCTCACCGCTTGTTCCGTCAAATATCCCGAGTCTCTCCGGACTCATGACTGCGACTCGGCTTCCGTCTGCGTTGATGGCGACCGACGAAGGTCGCTGAGCAAGAGGATACGCCGCAGTCGGTTCACCGGGCCGAATAATGGTCAATTCCGCTCCGCGATCAATAGCCGCGAGCGTCCCCGACGTCGAAACACAAAACTGTAGTGTTCTGTCACCAGCCTCTATTAACGGGGTCTGCTTCAGAATTCGATTATCGAATCTTTGGAGCGCCGTCGACTGGTCGAATCGAATCGTCTCAAAGTTTGCATAACCAGATGCGATTGCGTCTCCGGATTGGGGATGAAAGGCCACGCTACAATTCTCTTGATAGCCTTCAAAGAAACCCGCCGTGTACTGAGATTTCAAGTCATGAAAACAGAAGCGATGGTGTCGACTCGCCCAAATCAACGTCTCATTGTCTGGCGAAAACGCCACCGCGAGAGTGTCGTCATTCAGCTTATAGCCATGGGACACCTCGCGCAGTTCGCGGGAGTGGATCGTTCGAACCGAGAGATCATTTCCTGAGTAATCGAAAGCAGCGAAATTTCCGTTGTCGGCGAAATCGTATCCCATTCCTTCCGATTTCATCACGAGTCTACCGTTGTACGAATCCCAGTAGCATGTCCCCCCGGCCCTGGACGTCGACATCACAATGTCGCGATGCGGATGATATTTTACGTGGGAGACGTCGCCGGCATGACCAAGCATCAAATGCTTAGGTTGTTGCGGATGAGCCATATCCCAGATGTAGACGTATCCATTCGCGCCAGCCACGGCGATGTACCTTCCTCTCGGACTCCACTCCGCATGAGTTGCGTTAGTGTTGACTTCACTGCGCAGATTTATCGTCACTCCCTTTGTGCTACTGTCGACCACATAGCTATCAACGGTTTCACCTTGATCAATTAATACTTGTCCACCGGACGGAGCTAACGCCACCCACTTCGGTTTCGTCTCGAGGGGAACTTCACAAATGACGAGATTGTCCGGAATCGAACAAACGGTCGCTTTCATACCAGGTGCGACGTAGGCCAACCGATGGTCCCAAGTCGAAACGCTAAAGACGGAAGGATCCACTTGGGGGTCGGTAGCCAAAGCAAGCAGCAACTCCCAACTGGTCGTATTCCATACCTGAAGTCGAAAGTTCGCAGCGCGATCCTGACCGGACACAATCAAGAACTTTCCGTCGCGACTGTACCGAGTAACCGACTGACCCAGGAGGTACCAGTTTCCCTCTAAACGCTTGACGACGTTCTCGTGCTCAAAATCAAATATCGTGACGCCGCTGTCCGAATTTACATAGGCACAATGACTGGCGAGCGGATCGAAGCCGATGAAGTAGTAACCCGTCAGGTCCGAGTAGCCGGGCAATTTCAATCTGCGTCGCTCTCCGACGTCAAACATCGCCATTAAGTCGACGGCTGCCTGCCGCATTTCGCCGCGAGGTAACGCGACCTCTGTCTCATCGGCGAGTTGTTTGGCTGCCAAGAGACCAGCGAGTCCATTTTTCCTTCGTCCCGCTGAATTACTCTTGGCGACCAGTCGCGATTGGGAACAATACTGAGCTACCAACTGTTCCGATATTTTTCGATTGGAGATCTTCTCGTTATGGACGCTCTCGGTCAGTTCTTCATTCTGCCAAGAGAGCTTTGCTGCGGAGTACGTGGATACTGCAGTCAATAATATTAGCGACGCGGCGGTCACGGCGAGCAGCGATGCGACGACCGGATTTCGTCTGCACCAACTTACCGTATGCTTCCTCCAGGAGGCTCGCTGAGCCCGAACCGGCCGTCCCTGAGTAAAGCGAAGCAGGTCGTCCGCAAACTCGTCTGCGGTCTGATACCGATCGACCGGATTCTTGGAGATTGCCTTCAGGATCACCAATTCCAAATCTGCGGGAATCTTGGAGTTCAAGGTCGAGGGACTTGGCGGCGTCTCATTCATGATCCGGCGAATCATATCGACTCGATCGACAGTCGGGAAAGCCGGTCGCAAAGTACACAATTCGTACAGCGTAAGTCCTAGCGCGTAGATGTCACCACGCGCGTCGCCTCCTCCCTGCAATCTCTCGGGCGGCATATACCTTAACGTGCCAACGATCTCGCCAGTGCGAGTCAGATTGAGTTCCGGACTCTTGGCCAAACCAAAGTCAGCTACCCAAGCTTCCCCCGCCTCATCCAACATAATGTTCGAGGGTTTAATGTCTCTGTGCAGTACTCCACGTTTGTGTGCATACGACAGCGCATCGGCAACCTGCAGTACGATCTGAGCGATCCGATTGAAGTAGCCGCCATTGCTCGCAGATGAAGACAATCGCGCAGTGGACGACCGAGACGGAGTCGTTGAACTTCCGCTCGCTGCCTGCCGAGATTGCTGTGCCGAGACGGAGTCGTTGTCTTGAAGACCAACCAGCGCGTTTCGTAATTTTCCCACGACCTGTTCAATAGGAGTCGACAGGTCGTTCTTCTGCGACCAACTTTCCGACGTTAGATGTCGCACGAGAGCGTCCAATCCCGTGCCGTCGATGTATTGCATCGCGAAGAAATACATGCCGTCGGACTCACCGACCGAATAGACTGGCACAATGTGCGCGTGGTTCAGCTTTGCGGCTGAGCGGGCTTCGTTTTGAAATCGTTCAATCT
>JBLHLE010000642.1:0-5107 GCA_047620805.1 Pirellulaceae bacterium | reverse complement strand
GGCGGTCGAGGGAGCGGTGGGTCTTGTGGGCCGCGTTCTGGCGGATTCTCAAAATCGAAGGGGGAAATATTGATCGTCGTTATCGATTGGAGAGTGTTGTTGGATTCGCTGCCAAATTCAGCAACTTGGTGATCGGTATCGGTGATAGCCACGACGAAGTAGGGTCCGCGCGCTTCGAGCGGTATCGCGAATCTCGATTCTTGATTGTAGAATCGACCCGCACCCAGCGGATTGTTACGTTGTGTTCTGCCCAGGAGAATGTCTTCTCCGCTAATTAAATCGTCGCGGGAAATCTCTCCATCGCGCGACAGGTAGAGATTATCGTGCCATCGCGTTGCACTGGTTGCCTCGTTACCGATGTTGGTAACTTTCCATTGGATGGGAACTGCACCTCCCGCAGCAGCCGCGGCCGGGCTCGAAACCGAGGAAACTTCCAAGTCGGGGGCAGGACGTACTACCGTGATGGGGACAGTAATCCAATTGTTATCTTCGTCTCCCGCCTCGTAGACGTTGTTTTTGCTATCGGTTTGGATCAGCAAGTGGTAGTCACCCGGCGAGATGCCTCGCGGGAAAGTAATCAACTGATTAACTGTTTCAAAATTTGCTGCTGGCTCGATCAACCCAACGTGTACGTAGTCCTGCGAATAGATTGCGTTACCGCTGTCGGGGTTGGAGTCGCTCAAAAGCACGACGCGATCGGTCCACTGTTCGACGATGGTATCGCCCGTCCCCTGATTCCGCACCGTCCAGTTAATAATCGCCGAAGTCCCTGCCCTGACGCTGGTTGGGATCGCGGCCTCAGTAACAATCAGATCGGCGGGTCGCGAACGGACGTCTAGCAGTTGAGTTGCATAGTAGAGATTGTTGGAATCGTCCAACTCGATTACTTCCTGCAATGCATCCGTTTCAAAAAGCAGATAGAATTCGCCACTCATGCCGTTAGGAATTAGGGCCGAAATGTCTGAAACATAGCTGGTTTCGAATCCGTCGCCGGCGGCGAGTGATGCTGACCGGCGATATTCTCCGATAAATATGTCCGCTTCCGTGTCGAGGATCGCATCGTACGACAAGTAGGCTCGATCGACCCAACTGGTAGCGAGCGTTGCGTCCTGCCCAAGATTGGCGACTTCGAATTGCAGGTTAAAAGGTTCCCCCGCGCGGGCTGATTCCGGAACGACGACGGAAACGACTTCCAAATCGGCGATCGCGCCCTGGAGCAAGTGTGTGTGCAGTGCGTTGAATCCGGTGTTGTTGAATTCCAGGGCGTGTTCAATCACCGAGTTGCCAACGTCTGTTTGGACGATGAAGAACACGTCGCCGCTGATCTCTACCGGGACAACGAAGTTTGCTTGACGTTCATAGCTTTCGCCGCTGAGCAGAAAATCGTCGTGGGGAAGTTCGGCCAGCAGACTGTCGCCTGCGCCAAGAACTTCATCGGTCGACACAAACACTCGGTCGGTCCACCGACTGACGAGCGTATCTCCCAGACCGCGATTGGTCACCGTATAGGAAATGCTCATCGACTCGCCCGAGATCCTCAATTCGGGCGCCTCGACACTCGTTACTTGCAAGTCGGGTGTTGGAGTCAGTTCAACGAGTGTCGGTTGGATCGCATTGTTGTCGTCTTCCGCATCAAATTCTCTGACGCGCTGATCGGAGTCCGTGGTGACCAGAAAATACCAGTTGCCATTAATTCCGTGAGGAATGAACACCTCGAAGTTTTCAATCCGATAAGACTCGCCCGGCGCAAGATACGACAAGTTGGCAGCACTGCCCAGAAAGCGGTCCGCAACAGGGTCGACGACATTATCCTGGGAGAGCCACACCTGGTCCGTCCACGAAGGAGCCGACGTTGCCCGGTCGCCGGTATTGGTTACTACCCAATCAAGCGTCGTTGTCTGTTCTGTAAAAACTTGTGAGGGGGCGATGATCTCGGTGACCTGCAGATTCACTAACGGTTCGAATTCGATCGTCAGCGTCTGGTCATCCAGTAAATCGTTGTTGTTACTTTGCGAGCCCTCGAAGATCGTGTTGCTGGTGTTTACGCCGACCGCGATTCGTTTAACGCCGTCGATATAAGGTGGCAGCGAAATCGTCTGCACTCGCGTTACGCTTTCGCCCGCTGGTATTTCCCCAGCGAAGGTAAAGCTGCCGAGCGTTTGGTCGTCACCAAGTATACCGTCGCTGTCGAGTCCCACGGATTCTGAGAATTCACCACTGGCTGTGCCCTGACCTTGATTCAAGATCGTCCAACGAACTTCGATATCTTGCCCACTGAATGACTCGGATGTGGTTTCGATGCTGGTGACAACCAAGTCGGGCAACGGAGGGAAAGTCAGTGAAAGCAAGTTGGAAGATGTTTGGTTGTTCGTTTCATTGCTTTCCGGTTGATGTGCCCCTGCGTTGGTTTCCACTGTAACGAAATAGCCACCGGCAGGATTTTGCGAGTGAAGCGGCAGCGTCACTGTTTCCGTTCGCGTGTAAGATTCTCCTACTGCCAGCGGAAGACGACTACCAGCGACGAAACTCCCCAGTTGGGATCGTATCGCTTGCAGGCCTTGGATTGGCTCGAGCATGAGTATGTCGGTCAGGTTGGTGAACGTCGCTCCGTCTCCATCGTTGCGCACTGTCCACGTGACTTCGAGTGCATCTGAAAACAGAGCTTGATCGGTGACGCTCACATTCGTGACCACGAGGTCCGGAAGGATTGACTCGTTGTCGATAATCGTCAGCTCAGAACTCGCTTGGGGAACGCTGATCAATTCGCCGTCCGGATAAGCCGGAACGGCTGAGATCGTAACGACCGTATTTCCTTCAACGATGTTGTTGTCGCTGGCAAGTACAATAAATTCGGTCGAGGCAGTACCCGCTGGTATTACCACTGGTGTCGAAACGGTCGCGTGGGATGGATCGGTTGATGAGATTTCTACCAGTTGAGGCTCGTCGGTAACCGTCTGCCGCGTCACCAGTCCGACTACCGCGCTGCCTTCGATAGTGCTGTTCGTAGCAAACGTGACTTCAAGGAGCGGAAGATCGTCGTCGATTACGATAACCGTAGCCTGTTCCGAATCTGGGAACCCAACAGCGGAAGCTGTGATGCCCACAACTGTGTTCTGTTCAGGAATCTGATCAGACGTTATCGGAAGTGTGAAATTCGCCGACGTCTCGTTCGCCGCAATCGTCACGTAGTGTGGAGAAGTGGCCTGTTCTTCATGCGTGGTCGTGATCGCAACAAGCGTTCGAGAGCGCGTGACTTGTCCGTTTAGAGCGAGACCTTCACCGACGGAGGGTTGATCGAGAACAAGGGTTAGCATCGGGGCGGAAGCCGTAACGTCCACCGTTAGCGCAGCGGACACGTTATTCTGTCGCTGGCCGTCTTCTGCTTCGAGTCCAGCTATGTTGGCGACAACGAATAGCTTGACCATGCCTACGGGAATGTTGCCTGGCAGGATCGCTTCTGCGGATGCGACATAGAGGCCGTTAACCTCGACTGGTCCGGCGCGTCGTATTTCGCCGATCAAGGTGTCGTCTTCGTTGCCGTAGACATCGTCCAGCGAAACGACGATACCATCCGTCCAGAAATCTGCGACAGTCCCACCCTGCCCTACATTCTGCATGGTCCATTCGAGCGATACGGGGGAGCCTTGGCGAGTTTGAGGCGTGGTTGTGGAGGCGTCGAGCAGAGAAAAGTCCGCAAACAGCCGGTTGATTTGAAGTGGAGCATCCGCCGACGTTTCATTGTTCGATTCAAAGATGAATTCCGGGACGTCGTCGTTGGCATCGGTGCGGACAAACAAGTAATATTCGCCACCAATTCCGCCCGGTAAGGTGATATCCGCTGAGCGGGTGTACGTCTCGCCGACCGCGAGTGATTCGGTGACAGAAACGGAACGAAGTGGGATGTCGCCGATCACATCAAATCGCTGGTCAGCTGAAAGATAGACGCGGTCCGTCCACGTCGATTGGACGAGGTCTATCGCGCCGAAATTGCCGCCGCTCCAAGTCACGGAAATGGTTTCGTTACTGTCGGCTGAACTGGGAGCAGTCACCGATGAAATTGCCAGGTCGGCAAAGTTGAGTTCGCTGGTATCTTGTATGGCGACGTCCAGCAAGTACTGGCCATTGGCGCCACTTCCGCCCGACGCGACGACTGTAACAAAGTAGTTTCCGAGTTCAGTGATGTCTGCTCTGGCCACGGCACCGGCTGGTGCCGATGCGACGCTGACGAGAGTTTGGTTGGCGTCGCGGACTTCAATGATCGGCAGGAGTTCACTCCAAGCGGGAGTAGCGAGACTTAACAACACGGTCTTGCCTGCTTGGATCTGCCCAAGGGCAAAGATATCTTCGTCAATATTCGAGTTTTCCGCAGCCATAATCGCCCCCGCGACTGCTGCTCGGTCGGTGCTGCCGTCGGTTGTGAATGCGAGTGGGTTGGCTTGGAAATCGCGGTCGTTTGAATAGCCAGAGTCGGATTCCATGGCGGCGCCGCGAGCCAAGTCGATCCGCACCTGATAGTCGCCCAACTCATGATCCCGCCCGCCGAAAAAGTTTCCCGCGACCTCCAAGAAGTACTCGCCCGAATCCGCCAACTCAATACCGCTGATGAAAGAGGTCTCGCCTGGACCGCCAGAGTAGTCGCTGGCCAGTCGCGAACCATCCGCGGCGAGTAACGTGACTCTCGAATAGAGTGGCCCCAGTTGCGTTACGTTAATCGCGACCAGGTCACCGGACTCCGCGTGGAACTTGAAATAGTCAATGTCATTTCGATTGTCGATCGACCCGCGACCATCTTTTTCTGTGCGGAACAAGCCGGTGCCGTTGGGATCAGGCGAAAGAGCCAATGTCGCAGCGGTATCTTCCGCGTTGTTGTTCCGACCTTCAAAGACAAATTCGTCGCCGACGGCAGCGACGCTGAAGGTGAGGATGTAGCCTGTGCCATCGGACAACTGATTACCAACGAGGTCCGTGACCGAGGAGTCGATCGCGAGCCTGTAATCTCCGTTGAACAGTGGGCCATCGACGATCGAAACTGATAAGTTGAGTTCGCCGGCTTCATAGTTGAAGTCGAGATCGTAGAGATCGTCGTCAGCGGTATCGAAGGTTCCAT
>JBLHLE010000641.1:0-5116 GCA_047620805.1 Pirellulaceae bacterium | reverse complement strand
GGCTGATAACGACTACATCCAAAAAACGGAAACCTTGATGTTTGCTGGAACCGCTAGTGAACAAGAGACGTTTACCGTACAGGTAGTTGGAAACATCTTCCTCGAAGACGACGAACTATTCGAAGCCATTCTGTCCGCAGTCGCTGCTCAGGGTATTGGCGTGGATTCGGCCGACATCACCATTGTCGGCAGTCCCGCGACCGGTACGATTCAGAACGACGACACCGACCTCCTCGTCGTTTCGGCAGGCGACGATGACTTGTTGGACGTGATTGCTACCGGACCGAACTCCGGTACCTACCAACTGACAACCGATGTCGACGGTTCCAACGGCGGACCCAATGTCGGTCCGATCATCAACTTCACTGGAGTCACGTCGGTCACATTTAACTCACTTGCCGGCGACGATGAGCTGCGTATCACCAATCAAGGCGGTGGCATCTTTACACCCTCAGGTGGTTTGATCTTCAATGCGGGCGCGGACAATGACATTATCACTTTGAGTGGTGGTGCTGCCGACTTGCAAACCTATTGGGGGGGAACTTCCGACGTTGCGGGCGATCCGAACCGAGGCGCTGCTGGTGAAGGAACGATCGCCACCGTTGAGAACGCTGGACCATCGACCCAAAGAATCAGGTTCATCGACGTCGAGGGCCCAATTAGCGACACGGTTACCGTTGGCTCTTTGACAGTAGTCGGCACGGACGTCGCCAATACGGTATCCGTAACCACGGGCGTAGCGGGCGATCAAGTCGCGATCGATACCTTCGCCGCTCTCGATTTCGACAACAAGACGGCATTGGCCATCAATACCGGCGGCACGGGTGTCACCGACATTGTTGAAATCAATCACTCACCATCGACTGCAGCTTTGACTTCACTATCGATCAGCGGCGACAATTTGCAACTTGACAATGCCGCTTCACTCGGTACAGCTACAACGCTCACCGGTGCGACATCAGTGGCAATCAACAATACGCTCGCCGGTAACACCAACGACCTGACGATTAACTCCCCCGCAACCACGCTCGGCGATGCAGCTGCGGACGCGATCACCGGAATCGGTACGTTGACCACGGATGCCGCTGGCACCACAACGATCAATTCCGATACCGTTGGAGCTGACGTAGTTACCTTCAACGACAATGTGGTACTCGGATCCGGCACTACGATCTCGGGTGCAACATCGGTAACATTCAATGGAACGATTGTCGGTGGCGGAAACGACTTGACAGTCAATTCGCCTGCCACAACATTCGGTGACGCCGCGACCGATACAATTACGGGCGTGGCCAACCTGACGACCGATGCGGGCGGCACGGCAACGATCAATACCAACACTGTTACGACGACTGGCAACCAGACCTATGGCGACGCGTTGACCATTACAACGAATGTCACTTTGACGGGGGCCGATGTCAGCCTGGCGGCAGTCGATGGGGCAAATGCGTTAGTCGTCAACGCGAGCGGAACGACGACTGTCGGCGGTGCGATCGGTGCAACAACAGCACTGACCAGCTTCACCACAGACGCAACCGGCACAACTCAACTCAGTGCCGACATCACGACGGTCAATGGTCAGACGTTGAATGACGCGGTAACGATGACGGGTGACACAATACTCACGTCGACCAACGGGCCGGTTTCCTTCGGCTCAACCATCAACGGCGGTAGCGCGTTAACCATTGCAAACGCAAATGGCTCCACATCGTTCGCAGGGGCGATTGGTGGCACGACCCCGCTGACCACACTCTCAGTGACATCGGGCGGACCGTTCGCTCTGGGCAACGACTCCACGACGACAGCTGATACAACACTAACGGTTGACGGAACAGTTTCGTTGACCGGCGGAGCAATCACGGCTGGTGGCAGCTTGTCGATCACGGGCGCAGGTTCGATTGTCGTAACCAGCTCGCTGCAGCACAGCGGCACGGGTACGATCACCGGAAGTGCAAACCCCGATGCGATCAACTTGAACAGCGCAGGCTTACTCAGCAATTTCACCATCGACGGAGCGGGCGGTTTGGACTCCTTGGTCCTGAATGACTCGGCCGACACGACCGCAGATTCTGTTGTCGTCACAACGACGCAGATTACGGGACTTCTCGATAGCGGTGGAACTCTGAACCATTCGAGTATCGAGAGTCTGACCATAACAGCTGGATCAGGGAACGACACAATCGATCTCGATGCAGCGCCTGGCGGCGGCTTACTGACCATATTTGTGTTCGGGGGTGCAGGCGACGATACGTTTGAAGTATCAACGAGCCAAACGACTATCGTTACTACACACGGCGGAAGCCCAGTTGTCCCCGCAACCCCCGGCGACAAGTTGATCGTCACGCTGTCGAACGCGGCAGTTCCGATTGTCTTCCCGGCAACCACCGATGGCACATTCTCATCCGGCAGCGGGGCGCTAACCAACCAGGATATCGTTTGGACCAGTATTGAGACATTTGAGTTTGACGGCCAATTATTCACAGCCGGCGACCTCTATGTTAAAGGTCGTCCCGAGCCAGATCGCTTCATCTTCTCCAACGGTGGTGGCAACCGCGTGGTGACGCGCATCAATAACGTCTTCTACGGTCCGTTTGCGGTTACGGGAACGATCGTCGCCTACGGAGAGGCTTCGGCCGACCGGATGACCATCTCTGGCAACCTCGCACTCCCTGTGGAATTCCACGGTGGCGAGGGCCGCGATTACTTGGCAGGCGGTACTCGAGACGACTCGCTGTTTGGTGACAACGGAAACGACACCATCTTGACGGGTGAGGGTAGTAATTACGCTCACGGTGGCAACGGCAATGATATTCTGTCTGGCCGAAGTGGTTCCGACACGCTCGTAGGTGGCAACGGCAACGACAGATTGATCGGAAGTAGCGGAGCAGATGTACTGATCGGCGACGGACTTAGCACTCCGCTGCCGGGCGACGACACGTTCGCACCTGCAGTTGGCAACGATCAGTTGGTCGGCGGCAACGGTGCCGACTTACTGGTTGGTGGTCCCGGGAACGACATTCTGGTCGGTGGCGCTGGCAACGACGTGATCATGGGTAACGATGGTGACGATTTCATCCGAGGCTCAGACGGCGAAGACCTGATCATCGGAGGCATTGGTGCAGATCAGTTGCACGGCGAAAGGAACGCCGACCGGATAGCTGGCGGTTTCGCGGATAACGAGTACTCGGAAGCGGACTTGTTGTTGTTGTTGGCGGACTGGACGGCGGCCGGCATCAGTTCGACGTTCAACGACCTTGGAACAATTACCACCGACGGTGAGATTGATTCTCTCATTGGCGGCGGTGGAGCGGACCTCCTGCACGTCGGTGGCGAGGACAACGTCCTCCGCGATGCCAATGATACCGAAGTCTAGTCACGCCCGAATTCTAAACGTTTCATAACGGCGGCGGATAAATTCCGCCGCCGTTTTTTGTTATCTCGCAGCGGAAGTCCCAACGGCACTTAGATTGAGAATTGAGGAAACATTTTCGCTAACTGCTGGCGAACCATGTATGATTCGTGATACACACATAGTTCCTGATCGGGCGAAGTGTTCGGAGAATGAAGATGGGTGCTTTTGTGACACTATTCGGGGTACTAGCCAGCGTTATCGGTATCGTTGGACTCGTTTCGCCGAGTCGGTTGGTTGGGACGGTCACCTATTTCAACGGTTCGACTCGCTTTCAACTTGCCGTAGGCGGCAGATTACTGCTCGGCCTTGTGTTTTTCCTGGCGGCACCTGTCTGTCGTATGCCATTGGTTGTGGAGAGTCTTGCGGTGATATCGATCGTCGCCGCTATTGTGCTCCTCGTCGCTGGTCAAAAACGACTCGACAACCTCCTTACTTGGTGGTCCAACTGTTCACCCAACGTGGTTCGCATTTCCGCAGTTTTCTCATTGATTGTCGGAATCCTGATTGCCTTTTCGGGGATCTGATTGCTTTTTGGCAATTTGCGAGTCGCCTTCGTCCCTAGCACATTGCCGAAGTTAATTTCGTTGCCACGTGTTTCTCAGGGAAGTGATTGATTAAATTCGCCGCCGTCTCGTACAATTCAGTTATCGGGTGGTTCGCTTATCGAGTGGTTCGCTGTGCACCGAATGAGCAGGAGCGGCATGTGGATGTGAATATCAAGGAAACACGTTGTCCCAACTGTCGAGCAGTGCGTCGGGCAAACGAACAGACATGTCGCAACTGCGATTGGATTCCGTTGCAGGAAACGGAATTGGTCTTCGTTGATGAGGAGATCACCTGCTCTGAATGTAAACGTGTTCGCCCTGCAACTGAGCACCAATGTCCCGATTGCGGAGCGGGTGTGAAGCTGAAGTCACTCACGAAGGGGACTTTCAACTATCAAATCTCGGGCATCTTTTTGGTGATGACCGTTATCGCCATTTGCGCGGCAGTCGGGCGATACTTGCCCGCGTTGGGGATCGGCTTGCTCTTCTTGGCGACGCTGGCCGGAGTACGCACGATATTACTGGTGCAAGAACGCAAACGACATCGCTATCCTACAGGAACGAATGACTTGGTGAGATTGTTTTGGGGACGCGTTGGCGGAGTCATCTTGGCCGGCGTCGTGTTTGTAATCTCAATTCTCGGTGAGTCGTTTGTGTTCGGCGCGATCATCATCCCCTCTATGTACCACTCGGAAGAAGCGGGACTCGCCTTTCTGGGCCTGGCAACGATTGTCGCGCATGCAGGCGCGATCTACATGCTGGTGCGTAAACTAGGCGACGCCAATTGGAAGCCCTTCATAATTGGCGCGGTGTTCGCGTTCGTGTCCGCCGTCGTCATCGTGTTGGTGGCCAGCCTACTCCCGCCCTCGAGGTTTCGGTATTGGAATCCACTGTACGAATTGGTAGCGATCGCACCTTTATTGATCGCGATGTTGGGAACCATCGTATGTGCCGCTTCCCACGGGGCCGCGTTGCGATCCATGCAATTCTTCACCGGATACAGCGCTGCTGCTACGTTGTTTACGGGGTTCGCTTTGCTGTTTGGCATGCGCAATCCGTTGCTCGCAGCATTGGTTGCATTCGGGTTTGTTTTATGGCCAGTTCTGCTGACAATCATTTCCCTAAATGCAATCTGGTCGTGGGACGATGCGTTTCCTCA
>JBLHLE010000640.1:0-5116 GCA_047620805.1 Pirellulaceae bacterium | reverse complement strand
AGCGAGATCGATTCTCCCTCGTCAATCGCTAAATCTACTGGGTTGAGATTGGGGACGGGTAGAAACAGCGTTTCGAGGGACTTTAGTTTGTCCAGCGAGACAGTTGAAGACGTTGCACCGAACACGTCGATTTCTCGATAGCCGACGTAAGGGTTCTCCTGGGTTCCGAAAACAAACTGCAGGGCGATAACGCGTTCAGCTAGAATCTTGCCACGGTCCGCCAAAAAGACAGCGCCGCTTGCCGGTGCAGTATCGATTGGGTCGAAACTGACAGACGAAAGGTCCACAAACGTGCCGGGTGCATCGACCGTGGAGTAGCGAACTGAGTAATCTTGACTATCGCGGCCACCATCACGCCAAGCTGAAAACGTATCAATTCCTGTAATGTCAAAACCATTGGGATTGTTAGAAGTATCTAGCGTGTACGTGAGCGTGGTGTTATCGCCAATCGTCAGAGTCGCGGCATATTCTGCGGCGTTGTCCAATCCCGCGCCACCGAAGGTGCCGTCAGTGAGTATCGCAGGGTTGCTGGAAGTTCCCTCGTTACCATTCAATGTTCCGCCGCTGACAACTGGTATCAAACCCGTCAGTAAGTCCGTGGACGAAACTACGAAGGTCGAATTCGACGCTTGAGTTTCAGTAGTAGGTGTGCCTATCGAAGCGGTGCTTGTCAAATTCAGGCTCTTTAAGTTGGGCAGTTGGTTCAACGCAGCGGGGGCGGTGATCAAACTGTTGCCAGAGAGATTCAACGATTCCAGACGGCTGAGCCCCACCTGCTCGCCTGCTTGCTGGCGCGGCACCAGGACTAATAGGTCCTCGTCGTTCAACTGGTTCATCGAAACGTCGATGGATCTCAGATTCGCCAGATAGTCAATCCCGTCTAGATCGACCAACCCAAGATTGCTGGCATCCAAGTGGGTAATCGTCGTCAATTGGGACAAGCGGAATTCGTCGGGAACCAATTGGCCGCCGTTGGCCGCCGTGGTAGTCGGATAGCCAAGAGCGTTGGCGATCGCGCCAGCCAACTCGCGATTTGGAAAATCAATCCAGGGATCGAGTGGTGGGAGTGAATTACCGATCGTGGACTCGTCGTCTGGCACGATGCCGTCGGGCGAAATATCGGCGACATCTCGGTCGCGGACTTCGATCGGTTCGGCGGTGAACGCGTCGGCGCCGCTGTTACCGAAGATAACGTCCAAGTCATAGTTGCCAGTAATCGTATCGTCGCCGTCACCACCATGAATAGTATCTCGATCGGGTAGCGTCAGAGTTTCATGTGTCTGTCCTGCCGCGGGCGCCGCGATTTCCACGCTGAATCTGGAAGTGTAGAGATCGATCTCGCCAATGTAGATATTGTCTATCGTCGACACAGTGGTCAAACGTACGTCCGTCACATCAGGGATATAATCGAATGACAGGCCTAATCGAAACTCAACTTCATTGGCGAGCGTCGAACTGTTGGTCACGGTCGTGAGCTCGGTAAAGCTATCGCCAAAGTCAGTGCTGTACTCGAACGTGAAGGTCCCGCGAGTGCGATTGTCATAAAGTGTCAGGAAATCGAGTCCCACCAAACCAGTCGGCTGGTTCAGGGAGAGTGTGGCCACACCGTTGGCCGAGTCGCCGGGAATCCAACCCAAATTGTCTACGAATAAGGAATCATCGTCTAAGAAAGTGTGGCCGGTGTCGTCGTTCAGATTTGCCGCGACATATCTCGAGCCTACCGTAAACGTGTCATCGCCGACGACGGTGATCTCGCTTCCAGGGATGAGCGTGTGACTTGGGGGGAAGTTCGGAGCGATGGAGGCTCGCTGTACCGTTGTAGTATCAATCCCAGCCGAACTGACATTCAGACTGTTAGGATCGGTAAAACTGATTTGTGGTACATGACTCGGTACGATCTCACTCGAGGCTTGGTAAACGCGAAGATGATATGTGCCCGCTTCGATGGCTCGCAAGTCTATGATCGATTGACCAGTGTTGTGAACGAAGCCTTGAACTCCGAGCAGGTCAGCTACAAAGCCAGCGGAAATTTCCAGCCAGTTGCCACCGCGACCGTCGCCCAGTGTCGTGAACGAAAACCACCGTTCGCCGGTACCGGTATCTAACGAGTATCCTTGTCCACCGTTGTCGAAGACCTCTGGTCGGCCGTTTGACCGCTCGACCACAAACGAACCGCTACCCGCGACGGAAGCATTCGCTAGCTCGTCGTTGACAAAGGTACGAGTACCGTAGATGGCATAGCTACGACCAACGCCATTGGCGTCGTGTCCCGCAATCGTCAGGTCGGCGACGCGATCGCCACTCAAGTCCAAATCCGGATGTCGCGCGAGCATCTCAGCGCTGGTAAACCCATCCAAGCCGTCGCCAGTCAACACGACATTGGCGTCCGTCATGTCAACCGTTGTTCCGAATAGATCCGATGCGTTGAAGAACACACCGATCGTCTGTTGGGCCGCATCAGCGACTGCCAGCTCGCTCTTACCATCACCGTCGAAATCACCAGCGGTAGCCGCCAGGTCATCACCGAGGATCGTGATCTGCGCGGCTCCGAGCCCTGTGGAGATGTCCGCCCGCCCAGCATAAACGCGTAGGCTCGTGTTATCGGCGAAAGCGATTTCGTCATAACCATCGCCGTTGAGATCCCCTAGCGGATAAGGCAAGTTACCACCCGCGTTATCGCCACTGAGACTGACGCGCAGTTCTTGCCCCTCCGGTAATCCGCCAACCAAGGGCGCGGCGTTGGTTAAAGCCGGAAGATTGGTTTCCGAACCCTCAACATCTTCAATCAGCTCAAGTCCCCATGTGGAGAAACTCGCGATACTGTGATGTTGGGATGAAATATGCAGCGTGTATTCATCGTCTACTGCAGGCGGTACCGTCCCTGCCAGAGTGTTTGGGGTACCGGAGTATTTCGCAACGGCAACGTAATACGTTCCAGGATTAGAAAACGTGTACGTGATGTTCGAAGCATTATTACCACTTCCAGGATTGACAGTGTCATCATCGAAAGCCAGTTGAGTTCCGTCAGCCTCGAAGAGGAACAGGACAGTATCAAAGTCGTTGTAATCAATATCAAATGTCATCTCTCGATTGTGAGCCGTGACCTCGAAAGAATAGTAGTCGTAAGTGCCATCCCCTGTTCCTTCGATAGACGTATGCGAAACGGTTGTCGCATCGACAATGTTCACGTCGTCCAACACATTCCAATCTAGATCGTCGACATCTTGAGCGGTTGGAATCGTGCTGTTGGGTTCTATCTCCTGCCCGATTGGGGATGGCTGATGCACTTCTAAGTTCCAGGTCCCCAATGGACTTCCAGCAATTAGATCTCCTAGATTGCCTACGGGACGACTTTCCGCCCTACTCGCATTGTCTTGCATTTCCAGTCCAGAGAGATCGTTCACTTCTCCTCCAGGAACATCTGCCAGAAGTTGTACACGTGACCCCGACGGATTGACTAGAAAGAAGTCCAAGTCGCCGTTTGGCGCGTGGTCCATAACAGGAAGCTTGATTCGTAGATCCGCGATTGGACCAAAGTTGCCAGAAACATTGAGAGGCAATGTGAAAGTCTGATTGTCATTGCTCCATATTATTTCCGGGTTTGCTCCGATCTGCTCGGACGTGAACTTACGACCATCGGCAACACCTAGCGGTCTGGTGACAACGGTTTCCTGGGAGACTGCAAGACTTATTCCATCGTGATAATAAGGCACGTTGATGGCTTCAAATCTTATCGCGCCATCCGGACCTTCGCTTGCCTTTGCATACGGGACACTTGTAAAGAATGTCCAGTAATTCAAGGTACTTTGATTTACTTTATCGCCTAAGTCATGGAATCGTATTGCCAGAGTCCATTCACCAGTAGGGTCCGCAGCTAACTGTGGAGGTAGCGTCGGATTAGGGCCATTTCTAAGTGAGTGATTGGTAACCGAAGTGGGCAGCGTCACTTCGCCCGTCTCATCGGATATAAGATTGTACGTGACATGATTTTCCAATAGCCGTATTTCCTCGCCGTTAGGGGCAAACAACGAGGCCGATATTTCGCCATGTATCTCGCCCTGTATGTACACTCCGTCAACCTGTTTGATATCGGAAATCCCGAAGACGTCGATTGAGGATTGGACGACCGTGCCGTAAAACGGAATGTGGTCCAGGGTAGGTGGGGCAACAGAAGCAAACGAACTGCCCTTGTCTCGATTTCGTAAGTCCTGATTGATCTGGGCAATCGTCGCTGTCACGTCACTTTGATGCTCAACGTTTACGATAGTATCTATGTGCTGTACGCTACGATTCGTACCTTTGCGATAATGAAGTTCACCGTCAACAAAGATGTCCTCGGTTACATGTTCGTCGAATGAGATCTTCACACTGGATATTAGTCCGGGCTCGCCATTGATAGACGATGTGAAAAGCTGGGGAGTAGAAGCGCCGTCTAACGCGATGGTTTCCGTATCCACATGCGTCAATGAACCAGGGATGGTGATAGTTTGGTTTCCGAATTGAACGGGTCGACTATCGACTGCCACATAATTCTTCGGGGCGGATTGTTGTTGATGCGAAATAAAACCCAGTGGATGATTTTCGATCGCTTCTCGCACGGCAAGAGCAACGTCACTGCCACCATCATCCGTTGCAAATCTAATCGAACCGTTAATCAGCGTAGCTTCTACAAGATGAGCCAGCGATGAACCTAAGATTTCTCGGTTTATTTGGTCGACAAGATCACTGGCCGTTAAGTCTGTCCCAGCATCGGGGCCATCCACGTGATCAACGGTCAAGACTCCCAACACGCCTCCGACCTGAATCCTCAACGTCGTCGACAGTCCAGGGAATAGGGCAATGGCCTCAGTTCCATCGATGGTGGCCGGCGTCACGATATCAGTACTTACGCTGATCGACGGGCTGCCGAACAGTAACTCCTGTATTCCATCGCCATTCGTATCGCCAGCTATAACTGCCTGCAATAGCGGCACGTTGTCTGCCGAACGGATTTTGGCTAGTCGGTCACCTAGCAATAACTCTGGCTTCGCCGGGGTGGATACAAACTGGGAAATTACGTCGCCGGAAAAAACGTAACCCAAATTGTAAGTCGGAGTGACTGGAGACTGCGTGCCAG
>JBLHLE010000639.1:0-5117 GCA_047620805.1 Pirellulaceae bacterium | reverse complement strand
GCGAATGCTGCATCAGTGCCGACAACAGTCGAATTCAAGTGTGGGTTGTCCCCACTAACGAAGAACTGATCGTAGCCAGACAAGCTCGAGAACTCTTGGAAGGCTAATTCGATGTTCGTCGCCAAAGTAACAGGCTCACTCATCGCAACGCAGAAAGTGGACACGATGGTCGGCCAGAAGCTGTTGATCGTGGAGCCCTACCGAGTGGACGCCAAGAATCGCAAAAAGCTGGCAACGACCGGAAGGACCTTCGTTGCTGTCGACATGCTGGGGGCAGGTGAAGGCGATTTCGTCCTCATTACGCAAGGCTCTAGCGCTCGACTCACGCCTGAAACAAAGAACATGCCGATCGACACGGTGGTCATCGGAATTGTGGACCGCGTCCAAATTGAACAAAACTGCGTCTACTCAAGACAGGACGACTGAGAGTAGACGACCGAGAGTAGACGACCGAGAGTAGACGACCGAGAGTAGAAGCTGCGGATGACGGGTCATTGCCAGACAAGCCCGGCAGGTCGGAGACTTCTCCGGCAGAGAAAACTACGGGTGACGTTGCCGTTGGCACTCCCTCACCATAAACGTCCAGTGAAAGCAAAGAACTATGCAAGTTGACGAAGCCCTCATTCGCAGCGTTGTGTCCCAAGTGCTCGCAGAAGTCGGCAATGCTCCGCCGGTCAGCACATCCCGCGGCCGTCGCAATGGCATCTTCTACGATGTAAACGAAGCCGTCGCGGCAGCTCGCGATGCCTTCGAACAGCTTTCCGAACGCAGCATGGAAGAGCGGTCGAAAATCATCGACATTATCCGTCGCATTGCGATCGACCAATGCGTCGAACTCGGTACGATGGAAATGAACGAAACGAAGATCGGGCGTCTGGAACACAAGATTGAGAAGCTCAAAGTGCTGGGCTCTATGACGCCTGGCACGGAGTTCATGAAGAGCGAAGTTTTCAGTGGCGACCGAGGCTTGGCCATTATCGAACATGCTCCCTTTGGCGTCATTGGTGCAATCACTCCCGTGACGCACTCACTGCCCACGCTAACCGGCAACGCGATTAACATGATCGCCTCCGGCAACACGTTGGTCGTCAACCCACACCCCAGCGGCAAAAAGGTCGCCGCCGAGGGCGTTCGTCGTTATAACGAAGCCATTTATCAAGCGACTGGAATCGACAACTTGATCTGTGTCATCGCCGAGCCGACACTCGAATCGGCCGCTGGCATCTTTGGTCATCGCGACATTGCTCTGATTTGTGTCACGGGTGGCCCCGCGGTTGCTCGAGCGGCATTGAACAGCGGCAAACGAGCCATCGTTGCGGGTCCCGGCAACCCACCTGTCGTGGTTGACGAAACCGCGGACTTGGATCGCGCTGCCAGATGTATTATCCAGGGCGCGGCATTCGACAACAATTTGCTCTGCATTGCTGAAAAAGAAGTCTTCGTGGTCGACGAAGTCTTCGACGACATGATGAATGCGATGGAGCGAGCTGGAGCCGCTCGCTTAAACGCTCAACAAATCGACAACCTGACCCGAGTCGCTATCGCCCAAGTCGGCGAAGGGGCAGATCGACACGACGTCGCCGCCAAGGAGTTCCTTGGCCAGGACGCGTCATTCCTCGCACGCGGTGCTGGAATCAATGTTCATGAATCCGTCGAATTGCTCTTCGGCGAAACGGATGAGTACAGCCCATTCGTCTCCGTCGAACAAATGATGCCGTTCGTTCCGTTCGTGCGAGTTCCCGACGTCGATGTTGCGATTAAGAAAGCGAAGCAGTACGAACACGGCTTCCGCCACACAAGCATCATTCACTCGAACGACGTCAGAAACATGACCAAGATGGGACGTCACCTGGACACGACACTGTTTATCAAAAACGGACCGTGCATGGCAGCACTGGGCCTCGGCGGTGAAGGATACATTTCCTTCTCGATCGCCGGACCGACCGGTGAAGGCGTGACCACCCCGCTGACATTCACGCGAGAACGACGCTGCTCCTTGATCGACGATCTGTGCATCCTCGGCAAGTCGACGTTGTAAGAGTTTGAAACCAAAGCAAGAGAAGAGAAAACTAATGCGGGCTGGATACGTGGTAGGAACTGCGACAACGTCGATTAAGCATTCGTCCATGAACGGACAGAAGTTGCTGATCGTACAGCCTTGCATGGAAGACGGCAAAACGCCCGATGGCGACCCACTTGTCGCGATCGACGCGGTAGGGGCCGGACGAGGAGAAATGGTAATCATCACCAGTGACGGACGTTTCGCTCGAGAAATGCTCGGCGTCGACGCGACTCCCGTTCGCTGGTCGGTGATAGGAATTGCGGACGCATGAAAGTCGAGATCGATAAACACGTCGACATCGACCGCATCGTGCGAGATGTAGTACGGCGAATTAGGGAAATGCAAACGGCCTCAAGCCGCTCGGCGAATTCGAGCGGGGCGACTTCGGTAGACTCACCGCAGCCTGCCGGCAATGAACGCGATTCGCTCGTATTGCACAATCAACTGATCACGTTGAAAACGATAACAGAATCGAAACGAAGCCTCGACGATGTAAACACGGTCGTTGTACATCAGCGAGCCGTCGTCACCCCCGCGGTGAAGGACGAATTGCGAGAAAGAAAGGTGCGGTTGGTTCGCCAGCAAGATCTGCAGGCGACACAATCAACTGTGATACCTCTCGTTTTTGCGACTTACGAAACGGATTTGGATTTGCAGGGATGGTTATCCAGCGGCGGCAAAACCTTTGCTGGCTCGACAACCCTTCCCAACGATTGCATCGAAGAGATCTCCAACGAATTGAAGCTGGCCGTAACGACGGGCGAACAATTTGGAGTGATCTTGACCAGTCAATCGGCCAAGGCGAGTTGTGTTGCCAATCGGCTCAGTGGAGTTCGAGCGGCAGTGGGCTTTGACCGCGAGGCAACGATCGAAGCGATGGCGACATTGAACGCCAACGTGTTGATCATCGACCCCCGCGGGAAAAACGCCTTCCAGCTGCGGAACTTGATTGAATTATTTGTCCAACAAGCTCGAACGTAGAGCGAACATTAACACTCGAGGAGATGAACGTGCGAATTGCGGAGGTGATAGGAACAGTCACGCTCAGTCGCTGCCATCCCACATTCGATGGCGCGAGTCTTCGAATGGTTCGCGTCTTGACGCTCGACGACTTGCTCGGTAACACGGAATCGGATTCCGAACCACTAGTGGTTTGGGACGATCTGGGTACGGGCATCGGACACCGCATCGCAATTAGCGAAGGCGGCGAAGCTGCTCAACCATTTCGCCCGTTGAACAAACCCGTCGATGCATACAACGCTGCGATCCTGGACGACATCCAGATCGAGCCCATGGACCCGCAAGCCAAAAAGAAAAACACACCCAAAAAGAACAAACTACCCACAGCCACCAAGAACGGCGCAAACAACTCCCCGAAGAACGATACAGACAACTCCCCGAAGAACGATACAGACAATAAAACTGGACAAACCAGACTCTTTTAGAGGACGATGACGAATGGTCAGTGCTCACAAGCTCAAGCAAGATATTTGCGAAATCGGACGACGAATCTACAACAAAGGTTTCGCCGCTGCCAACGACGGTAACATTACCGTGAAGGTCAGCGACAACGAATTCCTCTGCACTCCCACGATGCACTCGAAAGGCTTTCTCAAGCCCGACGACATCGCCACGATTGACGGAACGGGCAAGCAAATTGCTGGTCGCAAGCCGCGTTCGAGCGAAGCGTTATTGCATCTGGAAATCTACAAACAGCGGCTCGACATCACCAGTGTCGTACACTGTCACCCACCGCACGCGACCGCATTTGCGATTGCTCGCGAGCCGATTCCGCAATGCATTCTGCCCGAAGTTGAAGTTTTCCTTGGTGACGTTCCAATCACCAAATACGAAACTCCCGGTGGACAAGCTTTTGCCGACACCATTTTGCCCTTCGTCGCCAAAACCAATGTCATCATCTTGGCCAACCACGGAACCGTTAGCTACGGTGAGAACGTCGAACGAGCTTACTGGTGGACCGAGATTCTCGACGCCTATTGCCGTATGCTGATCCTGGCGAAGACGCTCGGTCGAGTGAACTACTTCAGCGAAAGGGAGGAGCGAGAACTGCTCGAGCTGAAGGGCAAGTGGGGCTTCGATGACCCGCGAAATACGAAAGAGTACGAAGACTGCGACATCTGTGCTAACGACATTTTCCGCGAAAGCTGGTCGGACACTGGTGTCGAGCGGAAGGCATTTGAAGCACCTCCCGCCATGGGGCCCAACGCCCGCCAACAGTCCGCCCCGCCAGCAGGGAACGCCACAGGGGGGAATGCCGCAGGTGGAAACAGCGAAGCAGGAAACAGCGAAGCGCTCGTTCAGCTGATTACGAGCCGAGTGATGGAAGCGTTGGCGAAGCAAGCGTAATTCGGCCGGCTGTTTTTGCGAGTTGCGTAGACGGCCTGGATCGCGAGATTGTAAATGATTGAGAAGTTAGAGTTGTAGCGCAAGAGATTGGGAAAGCGATGAAAGTTAGCATAATAGGCGGCGGCGGTTTAGTGGGTTCGAGTGCTGGTTTTGCCCTTCAATGCGGTGGCGTGGTTCGCGAAATCGCCCTGCTTGATGTCAACCTAGATTTGGCGGGCGGACAAGCATTGGACATGATGCACGGCGGTCCGAGTACTGCGGATCAAATCATTTCGTCGGGGGGATACGAACACATCCCTAGCAGCGATGTGATCTGTATCACCGCCGGCCTGCGACGTAAACCAGACGAAAGTCGGCTCGACCTGATCAACCGCAATACGGATCTGTTCCTGGGGATCCTTAAAGATGTGAAGAATGCTGGCGTCAAGGATTCGGCCATCGTCTTCGTCGTCTCGAATCCCGTCGACATTCTGACCTACGTTGCTTTCGATCAGTTGAATCTGCCCAAGAATCAAATCATCGGATTAGGGACACAACTCGATACGATTCGATTCCGCAGCTTGATCGCTCAGGAATTGAAAGTACCACCGACGCAGGTGAACGCCTTGATCCTCGGCGAACACGGTGACAGCATGGTGCCGATCTGGTCCAGTGCTGCGGTCGCTGGTCTGCCTTTGGATAAATTCCC
>JBLHLE010000638.1:0-5118 GCA_047620805.1 Pirellulaceae bacterium | reverse complement strand
GGCGGCAGTTAGTAGGCGGCAGTTAGTAGGCGGCAGTTACTAGGCGTGGCGCAGGGCAGCCTCGTGGATTGCTGGCATTATCGCGCCGTCTTCCGCGATTTGCAAACGTCATGGGCGAACTAACGAGGCATTGACGTCGTCGCGTCTGCTGACAGGTCGTTGCCAGCGTCAGTATTGTTACATTTTTCACAATCTGTATGACTGTCGCCAAGAGATGTTTTGGCAAGTACTGATTGCTTGTCGCAACTCCGCCGTTGGCCTGAGCTCTGGCGAGCTCGCCAATGGCCAGATAAGAATGCTCAGCTACGGATCGGCGGTAACGAGATCGGCGAGTCGATCTGGATAGAGGCGGCTTGCGGGTTCGCCACCGAATAGGAATTCCGGGAAACGGGAAACGCGTCGGTTGTAGTCGTCGACACATTGGTGATAATTCGCCAATTGATCGTCGTGAATCGTGTCGAATGCGCGTTGATTGTTGATAGCCGTCTGAACGGAGCGGCCAGTTCCAAGTCTCAAAGCTTGACTGCCGAGTTGTTGAATTCGGCTGACGGCCAATTCCACTTGAGCCAGATGTCGCGACTTTTCTCGCGCGGTTACTCCCGCTTGGTAGGACTCGAGTGCCGCTCGGAATTCCTTCTCGCCAGATTCGATATTGGCTTTGAGCCATTCGCTGCGTGTGTGGTACTTGAGCACTTCGAGCAGTTCATCGACTCGCCGATATCGATCATCGAAACTGCTATCCACGGTGGCAGTTTGTACTTTTACTTCGTACTGGGCCGCGCGGAATCCCATCATGGCCAACGAAAAGACTGTGCTCATCGCCAAGGCGATGACGCCGAGTATGGAGGCAGTGCGATGCTTGACGAAGATGCTGTACATGGATCACTCGCGGTGCGAATCAATAGTTGAATATCAGCTGCGACAAGCGGGGAGCCGATTGGGAAGGCGAGTGTCGCGTCGTGGCTCTCAAATATACGATGCGATTAAGGTGCAGTCAGGACGATTGTGATGGTCGTACGTCTGGCGAGAAGTTCCAACGCGCATTCGTTGTCGGCCAGCTCACCATCGAGACGACCATGCTACCGTTTTCGTGTGTCGGCGCGGAGCGAATTTCGATATTGTCGCGGGCTCATGCCAACGGTTCGGCGGAAGCGACGACTGAAGTAGAAAGGATCGTCAAAGCCAACTCGCTTGGCAACTTCCGCGATTCCGTGTTCGGTCCATTCCAGCAGTTGGCGGGATTTTTCGATTCGCTGTTCGAGCAGGAAAGTGCCCGGGGTGACGCCGACTTGTCGACTGAATAAATGAGCCAAGCGAGACTCGGAAAGGTGAGCTCGCTTTGCTAACGCCGCGATGGTCAACGGTTCGGACGAGTGAGCGGCGATGAAGTTGAGTACGTCGATAATTCGCGAGTCGAGTGGTTCGGCGTCGGTATTTGGATTGACTTCGTGAAGCCAAATCAGCGCGGCTTCGAGAGCATTTTGTGCGATGAGGAAGCGGTTTTTACGGTAACTAGACAACGCGTCAACGCATTCGCGGAGGCTCTCTTGAATGCGCCGCCGAGCCGTTTTGCTGGAAATGGTCAAGCTGAAAAATCCAGGTTCCAGCTGGGGCCAACGCAACCACGGCCGCCAGACAGGACTGGGGACAAAGTGAGTCCACAGCAGCTCCCAGCGAGCTTTGCCAGTTGTCGTTTGGTAGCTGTGAGCGGTGTGGGGAGAAAGCAGGATGACATCGTGCGGATTTGTTCTCAATTCCGTATTTGGACCCGACACGACTCCGCTGCCCCGCGCAGTGTAGATCAATAGCCAGTCGTGGCAACCAGTCGGTCTGGATACTTGATAAGTCTCGCTTTCGTCGTAGCATCCAGCTACCAGGAACCGTTTTTCCCGCTTTTCGAGATCCGTAGGCATAGCAGTATTGTCCAGGAAATTAGTGGTATTGTCGATTCAGTTATATTGTTGCAGAAAGTATGATTCATACCAAGGGAACCATAACTTGCCGATAGGCGGGTATACACGACCACGGGAGCGACATGGCATGAATTACAAGTTAACTGACCAGCAACAGAGCGATTTTGAGCGAGATGGTTACATCATTTGGAAGCAGCTGTTTACCGCCGACGAGATGGACTTGTTGCTGGATATCGCAAAGGCAGATGCCGTGTTGTCCGCCGAGGCGTACGGTCGGAAAGATGCCGATGGTGGCGTCAGTCGACTCGCATTGCGCAATGACCTCGATGATTCGACGATCTATTCGGCCATCGCGCGGTCGCGTCGAGTTGTGGAGTCGACGACGAGTTTGCTTGGTGCGGAGGTGTATCACTATCACCATAAGATGATGCTGAAGGAGCCGCGAGTTGGCGGAGCCTGGGAGTGGCATCAGGATTACGGCTATTGGTACAAATACGGTTGTTTGTTTCCGGACATGGCCAGTTGCCTGATTGCAGTGGATCGCGCTAATAAAGAGAATGGTTGTTTACAGGTGCTAACTGGTTCGCACAAAATCGGTCGGATTGAGCACGGCCAGACGGGTGACCAGGTGGGCGCGGATCTAGAGCGCGTGGAAGCCGCAATCGAACGGTTGCCTTTAGTTTATTGTGAGATGGAACCAGGGGACGCGCTGTTCTTTCACGCAAACCTCCTTCACCGTTCCGATCAAAATCGCAGCGAGAATCCTCGTTGGTCTTTGATCTGTTGCTACAACACTCGACACAATGATCCATTCCTCAAGAATGGGCGGCACCCTAATTACTCGCCGCTCGATATTTGGGAGGACGATCGAGTTTTAGAGGTTGGCAAATCGCATTGGCAGTCCAGTCGCAGCGATGCCTCGCCGTAGCGACTTGAATTCTGTTGCGGCGAGCGGATCGCGTTGCTCTACTTTGCTGGATAGGACTTTGGGTCCTAGCCGGGGACCGTGGCCAATTCATGCAGTTTTCGCGAAGTGCGGTCCAGGCACCAAAAGCTGCCGGCGACAACCGCCTGCAGTACTATTCCTGTAATAACCAAATCCCACTCGCCGTCGAAGTAGAAACTGCCTTCGCTCAAACCCTCGCTGAACAGCCGCAGACCGCCGATCGTCGACACCAGACTTGTCGCGAGAGCGAAGCTGTGGATGTGTCGCGATTTGAGTGTGAGTTGGCTGACCATTCCACCCAGTGTTGCCGGAGCAATGTACATGATGCAGACCGCACCGAATTCAGTCCAAGGTGCGAGCAACATCAATGCGGCGGCAACTACGATTGCGGCGATTCGAGCTAAGTTCACTGTGTATCTCCAAGCGTACGATTCAACTTTACGGTCAAAGCTTACGTCACAGTCCGCCCTCGTGTTGTGCCGATAGTGTTCGCCTTTGGAGAGGAATTGATGGCGAAAACAACAGGCAAGTTGATCGGCGATCAGATAAAAACTGTCATCTTGAGAGTTTATCGAGAAGCGACTCGGAGAGTTCGACAATGTACGCTTTGCCGTCAGCTTACGTGAGTGCTTCAAAACGGCCACCCAATGCATCGCCAACTGCCAGGCCTAATTGGCAACCGCGAAATCTATCTGTTAGTTCGCGACTCATGTTCTCCTCGATATTTGCGGCTCCCGGCTTCGCCGAATTACGCTTCGACGATTTCAGCCTTGGTGCTTTCAATGAAGGCCAAGACGTCGTTTCGTTCCGCGTCGGCCAATTCAAAGTGCGCGAGAGTCTGTTGGAGGTGGCCGATGAATAGGTCCCAATCGCTGGCGGATATTTTCATGCCGCGATGGGTGAGCGTCATTGAGCGGCCAGTGTAGTACATGGGACCGCCGGAGGCCTGCGCGAGAAAGTCGATGAGCAATTGCTTTTCGCGTTGGATACCGTCCTCTCCTCGGTTTTCCCAGAAGCGACCGAGTTGTGAGTCGCCCATGAGTCGCGGGAGCAGGTTGTTGGCAACGGCGGAAATGGCATCGTAGCCGCCCAGGCGGTTGTAAAGTGAATCGGATTCGTTCATGCGATCGCCCTCAGGAACAATATAGCGTTTCAGCTATGCTACATCAGTCTTTATCGATCGTATACAAGGCGCTAGGATAGAGAGATCCATTCACCGTAGAGTTCTGTGGAAGCGTTTGCCTGTATTCGGCGTCTAGCGAAGATTCGGCGGCATGGCTTCGCCTAGTTTTTCGTCGCGAACTAGTTGGATGAATGCATCGATATGCGACATCTTGTCCGGTCTTCACGATGCAGGAATTGTTTTGGGCTCACGATTTGAGCATGTTGAGTTGGAAGGAATCGCGCTCGCGGCGAATGGCGAATGGCCTTCCAACACGTTCGTCATTTCGCTCTCGATTGCACGTGATCCATGGCGGCTTTCAAACGAACTTTTGCGATTTTTGCCGCGTCATTAAGCTCGACCAGTGGCTTCGTTTCCAGGACATCGTTGGGGATGTCGTAGAGTTTTCCGTTGGCATACAGTTTGTATCTTTGGTCGCGGACCCACATGCCGCCTTTCTTTTCGGCGAACGCCCACTGGCGAGCCGATTTTTTCGGTGAGGAAAAAGTCGTTGCGAAACTCACGCCGTCGAGGTCGAATTCCTGTGGGACATTTGACTTCGCCGTCTCGACGCACGTTGGGAGGAAGTCACTCATGTCGACCAAAGCTTGCGATTGTTGATCGGGTTGGATTGCCTTCGGCCAGCTGGCGATGAGGGGGACTCGAGTACCTCCATCGGTGAGTTGCGTTTTACCACCGCGGACTAGCTGTCCGTTGGCTCGATATTGAACGGGCTCTCGCGCCAGCTTGGAGCCGACCGCTCGCGCGATAGACTGGCTTGGACTTCCATTGTCGCCAACAAACAAGATCAAAGTGTTATCGCGGAGCCCGAGGTCCTCCAGGGCATTTACCATGCGGCCGACGCGAGTATCCATTGCCGAAACCATCTCGGCAAAACTGTCGTAGCGGTCTTTGCCCGCTGCGTGGGGTACGGGCGCTTTCAAGTCGTCGGTGACATCGTGACACAATGCCATGGAGTACCAAACGAAGAACGGCTTCTTGGAATTGCGTTTGATAAAGTCGATCATGAAGTCGCAATACAAGTCGGGGCCGTACTTGCCTTCAGTGCCCGGTTTTGATTTGCCGTTTTCCCAGAT
>JBLHLE010000637.1:0-5133 GCA_047620805.1 Pirellulaceae bacterium | reverse complement strand
CCTGAACCTGCCAGCACCGCACGTGGAAATTGACGGCAAAGAGGTCTTTGGGCAGTCGATGCAATTGATCGTCAAAGTGCCAGAAGAACAGGACTCTGTGGCGTTGAATATCTCGATCGATCCGCCGAGCGTCTTTCCTACTCAGACCTTTACCGTGAAGCTCCGCGTGGCGGTGAAGAAACTGCCAGAGCCGCTCCGAGCCGAGGACCCCATAACTAGCTTGTCCGATCCGCCGCAATTGAAAATTCCATGGGGCGATGACGACGGCATTCCCCAAGGCGTAGTCCCTATATCGCCGTGGCAACGCTGGTTAGGAGAACTACGATCACGTCGAGGTTTCAATATCAATAACGTCGCTAATCCCAATTCCTTCTCTCTATTCGATCGGCAAAAGGCAACCTTTCACGTAACACCGCAGAAACGTGTCATGGTAGTAAATGGCAAACGCGACGAGTATTGGGAGTACACTTTTTCGAGAAAGTTCGAGGCGGAAGCCCCTGGCAAATACAACCTTGGTCGCGCCATTCTTCAAGGCAAACTGGTCAAGACAATTGTAGGACAGGCTCGAGCGCAAATGGACACGGTCTACGCGATTTCGCCAGAAGTCACTTTCGTGGTCAAGGACGCTCCCGAAACAGGGCGTCCAGCGAGTTACGTAGGTGTTGTCGGTAGTATGCAGCCAACGGTGAGCCTTAATCCAACGACGGGCAAGGTGGGAGACCCGATGACGCTGACGATTCGGCTTCACGGCAGTGGTCTGGTCGCCAACGCAACGGCACCCGATCTACTCGCAGTTCCTGCAATTGGACAAGCATTCAAGGTGTACGACGCCACCGAGGAACAAAAAGGGGACGATCGTGTCTTCACCTACAGCCTCCGTCCGCAAAACGAAAATGTGACAGAGTTTTCATCCATTCCACTCTCTTACTTCGATCCAATAGCAGAGCAGTTTATCGAAACGTATACGGCGGCGATCCCAGTTACGATCGAAAAGGCCGAAAACATCGCGAGCAACGAAATCGCGATCGCCACGCACGGCGGTTCCCCGGATGCCAGAGTCCAACTCTCTGAAGACGGCATCTACGGTAATATCGCAGATATGTCAGCCCTCCGGAACCAAAGCGTGAACCCGCGATCTTGGCTGGTGGCATTTGGTACTGTCATTGCGGCATACATCGGAAGTTTGTTCGTGATCAAGTCGGTAAACCAGCGCGCCGGCGACGTATCTGGAAGACGCCGACGAAATGCCGTAAGCGTGGCAAAAAATGCTTTGCAAAACATCGCGCCAGGACCCGGAAAATACACTGCTGACGCGATTAGTTCAGCACTTATCGGATGCGTTGCCGACTTAGTAGGTCGCGAACAACACGGCCTGACTTCTCTGGAAGCTGCGCAGTTACTGAAACAACGCGACGTTAGCGAGAGCGTAACTGACGAATTTAATTCGATCCTAAGCAAGTGCGATGCAGCTCAATACGGTGCGGAGGACGGCTCGCCGACGGCGCTGATTGAGCAGTCCGCGGGTTTGATTGATCGAATCGCTTCGGAACTAGGAGCGACATCTTGATCGGCAGGTCGATTCCAACGATCGTAGTCTTGACAATTTGCCTGTTGTGCGGTGGCTGTCAGCCGTCCGACGAGCACGTTCGTTCATTTCAGCGCGCACTCGATGATTTCGATGCCGCTCAATCCTCGGACGACTTTCTTCAATGCGCCGCTTTGTATCAGGAGATTATTGACAGTGGTACGATTTCCGGTGCGATCCTGTTCAACCAGGGAAACGCGTTCGCAAAAGCCAATCAGAAAGGCCATGCGATCGCCTGTTATCGCCAAGCTCAAAAATACCGGCCCAGCGACCCATACCTAACGGCGAGTTTAAAGAACATCGCGCGGCAGCCAGCAGACAACAAGCCGATCATTGAATATGTGCTCTTCTGGCAAGACTCGATTAGCTACCCACTGAAATATCGACTCACATTTTTTTGTCTCGTGGGCACTGTCGTCTTGGCTCTCTTGAAAACCTACCGCGCATTGTTGAATAGCGACACGGAAAACCATTGGCCGCGAAACATCGCAATTCTGTTTGGAATCCTCACCTTTGTGTCGGCCGGGTCATTGACCTACGACTGGTATCGGTTCGACTTTGTGAGGCACGGCGTGGTTTTAGAAAGCGTCGAAGCCAGAAAAGGAAACAGTGCCACGTACGAACCCGCCTTTCAATCGCCACTTGAGGAAACCACCGAGTTTTCCGTCGACGAAATTCGGAATGAATGGGCCCTAATTCGGTTGCACGACGGCAACACAGGCTGGGTCCCAGCGAAGTCAATCGTCGTCTACTAGTCGAATCTGCCGGCAAATCCACGTAGTGCTGCACTGTGCGGTCTATTTCTCGACCTCGATCCTCTTGTCGACCTCGATCCTCTTGTCGACCTCGATCCTCTTGTCGACCTCGATCTTCTTCCTCCAGAATTCCGGCGATTCTATTCGCGTCGACTCATACTTCGCGAACTCCCACTGCGGCCGCGTTGGCGCTTCGTCGCGAATCTGGCAATACATCTCCTGCATCGAGTCCTTCATCTGCTGAAACACTTCAGGATAACGCTTGTTGGCGAGCATCGGTATCCAGTTGAATATGCCAACCCGATAAGGAGTTCGTCCGGTCATCAATCCAGCTCGAGAGGGCGAACAATTTTCCGCGGCGCATAACAGGAATTAAACTTCAGCGCATTGCCCGCAAACTCGTCTATGCGAGGCGTCTTGATGCGAGGATGACCGTAACAGGCGAGATCCCCGTGGCCCACATCATCGGCCAAGATCAGCACCAAGTTTGGACGAGGTTCGCTTGCCGATCGCTTATAGGGCGCCGGTTCGCTGGCCTGCAGTTCGCTGGCCTGCAGTTCGCTGGCCTGCAGCCCGCTCGCAACGAACAGGAACGCAAACGGAAACATACGCCATAATCAACTCTTGTCCAAAATCATGAGCACCTCGACCTCGGCAAGAAACATTTCACAAAACCACGCTATTTCACAAAACCACGCTGTAATTGTGTCAGGCATTGGCCATACTCATTCATCAGGGAACTTAAAACACGACGGAGTTTGAGAACAGAAGTGCTGACCACATCGATAGCTGAACAAAACCGAATTCGCGCGATCTGCCAACAGGTGTTGGAGACGAGTGTGCGGTCGCAGCACTTAGTGTCGGGAAACCCAGTCGATCCGTCCCGGTTGAGTGTCCCGCAGTTAGACGAAATGTGGCGTGAGCATCGCGACAATATGTTTCGCGTCATCGACGAAAATCTCAGGTGCGGCATGGAACGAGCAGCAATCGTCGGGGCAGGGCGGTGCGACAGCTTTCGTTTACCCGACGTTTTGAAAATTTGTGACGAACGCGGCGTCAGGCAACTCGATCTTCTCGACCTGAACGTCGCTGCTTTAAATTCGGCTTTGACGATTGCTCATACCAAAATGGCGGGCACTAATCTGGAGAATATCGACGGAGTGCTCACCCTTCGAACCGCGGATCAATCGACTTGCCGCGCCGTCGGTTGGGACGCGACGTTCATGCTCCCCAATCTGCTCAGTGAGCTGGAACGAGATCTCCGCGCAGATTTGGTAACGCGGCTTTCCAATGGACAAGATGCGACTGCGGCCATGGCAGACATCACTCGCGAAATCATTACCCACAGCATTGAACGACGTTCGCTAAACAACTCTACACAATTCTATGATCTGGTAATCTCCGACTGTTTGATTACACAGATCAATAGTTTCTTTGGCGTCACAGCAGCGGCGCATTGGTTGCCAACTTTGACATCGACCCCAGGCGCGACCTTAAGTGCCGCGATTGAAATACACGAGGGAATATTGACCCTCGACCACCTAAAAATGTTGTTTCGACTTGCGGGAGGAAATGGGCAAGTCGTGTTTGCCACCGATATCATTCGACTCGTTGCAGGTCAGCCGCCGCGTCCAAGATTCATGAACCGCGGTATCAGCGCGGCGGAGGTACTGACGTCACTCATCCCGAATGCCAAGATTACCCACACCTATCCTCAATGGCACTGGAGCCGATCGGCGATCGAGTCCGAAAAAGTGTCTGCGGTATCGATGCCAAGCCAGTCTCTCGAAACTCTGCAACAAGACACCTGAGTGACGGCAATTGCCACCTTCCCACAAAAGTCCTGGAACTCTTTCCCCGCGATCTATCTCGGCGATCTCCTCCGTCAACTTCATGATTCCACACGGCGGTGGTGGTGTGCAATTCGACGTGAACAACAAGGACGACGCCAGCACCGTGTTTCTCGACGAACGAGAAACCTTGATCGATTTTAGGACAAGTTAAACCAACCTGTTTTGTCCTTACCGTCGACGTGCATTACTCTGAGACAATCTCAATGACGGCAGCGTCACAGCTAGTAAAGAAGAAGTGGCAACAAAAGCAGCTGGAATTCGCCAAGTAACCGCTGCATTTGTAGCCCTACCAGCGAATTCTCATCAGGCTCGTCCGCTGCTTGGCTAGCGAATCCGTGTACAACTTTAGTGCAGATTCGCGCAGCTAATGTGCAAATTCGCTGCAATTCCACCACCAACTGGACACTTTGTGCAGTCGTGCAGAATCGAACAGTCATCTCGCTGCACTTGCGCAAGATCGAACGCGCGACGACCGATTCGAAATACCTACATTGAAATCCCCAAACCGTTTACACCAAACAACTTGAGGCCGAATATACATTTTCCGTAACTCTTTGGCACGATAGATGCATTTGTAGCCAAGCACTTACGGGAACACAGCTCAGCCCAGAGAAGGGGTCACAATGAGAAAGTCCTTGGCTAAATTACTACTACTTGCCGCCTTCGGTTGCTTCGTTGGCTTTTTCGCTCTCGCAGCGGCATGGCCAATCGTTTACGAAGGCAAGAACGCCTATTCGCTGGAAGACCACAGAACGCAGGAGTTGGCTTTGGTAAAGCTGGCTTTAGTGAAGCAATACGATGAGTCGACCGAACAGCAAAGAATCAGTAAAGAAAACGAATTAGCTATCGCGGATGCTCGCGTCAGGATCACACGACATCAACTGCTTACAGCAGTGGCAGAAGTCGGTGAAACAGCACGACTATTTTACTGGCTGGGAGT
>JBLHLE010000636.1:0-5138 GCA_047620805.1 Pirellulaceae bacterium | reverse complement strand
GAGTCCGCCCACGTGTTGATTGTGGTTTCTTCAGTCAACGATGCTCCGCATGCGGAAGACGATTCCGCGACTGGACTGTTGGCGGAGACAATCGCGATCGACGTGCTGCGGAATGATGCGGATGTCGACGGCGACAGCTTGTTGGTTACCAACCTTGGCACGCCGCAATCGGGTACGGTTGCATTAAACAACGTTCAAACGGTGGTCTATACGCCGAATCCTGGATTTGCCGGAGAAGACGCGTTCACATACACGATATCAGACGGCGCCGGATTAACTGACTCGGCGATCGTAACTGTCGTGGTAAGTGACTCGTTCGATGTTCGTTTTCAGCAAGACGTCGACGGCTACGCGGGGACTGTGGATACCTTTATTCAGGGTGCCGCAGGTGATGCTAACAATAGTGCAGCCCCACAATTGAACGTCGATGGTTCCAACGGCGGCTTGCCGGTCCAAGCCTTGTTGCAGTTCAATGAGATCTTTGGCGACGCGAATGGTCAGGTTCCTGTCGGTGCTGAAATCACCAGTGCGACCCTTGTTCTACAAGTGACCAATCCAGGTGCGGCAATTTCGTTGCATCGCATGATTGATCTGTGGTTGGCTACCGACACTTGGAACAGTCTCGGCGACGGCGTGCAAACCGACGGTGTTGAGGCCGTTGGGGATGCGGACGTTGTTACCGGAACTGTCGGGACTGGCAGCTTTGCGATCGACGTGACATCCAGTCTCGCAGTTTGGTCGAGTGCCCCCGACTCGAATCGCGGTTGGGCGATCATTCCAACTGGCGCCAACGGCGAAGATTTCTTCTCGGCGGAAGGTGAAGTTCCACCGGTATTGGAAGTTTCCTATCGCATTGTCGACAATACCGCGCCGGTCGCCTTTCACGATCAGGCGAGCACTGCTGAAGACACATTGGTCAGGGTAAATGTCCTGGCAAACGATGTGGATGCCGATGGCGATAGCCTGACCATCGTGGAGATTTCCGATCCAGCAAACGGTCATGCGGAAGTCGTTGGCGACGTGGTTGTCTACATGCCAAATGACAACTTCAATGGAGTCGATAACTTCACTTATGCAATCGAGGACGCTCACGGTGCCCGCGCTACCGCAACCGTTACCGTTTTCGTCGCTCCCGTGAACGACGCTCCCATTGCGGAGCGAGACGAAGCGTCAGTCGATGAAGACACTTCTGTCACGATTTCGGTCTTGGACAACGACGTGGATGTCGATGGCGACACGCTTACCGTGACCACCGCGACGCAGGGCAACAAAGGGAGCTTGGTCGTCAATAATGATGGTACGGTAACGTACACCCCGAACGCCGACGCCACTGGCGAAGATGTCATTATCTACACCATCATCGACGGCAATGGCGGCTCGGATGTTGGTGAACTCGAGTTGTTAATCAGGGCTGTCAACGATGCTCCGGAAGCAGTTTCTGATCGGGCCACGACCGAGTCGGGTGTGCCGGTCGACATCCATGTCCTCGCGAACGATGTGGACATCGATGGTGATTCACTGGTCGTCACGGGTGTCAGCAACGGCAACGGCGGTCCCGTTAGCATTAACAACGACGGAACCGTGACGTACTCACCGCAGCCTGGATTTACAGGCGAAGATCTATTCACCTATACAATCTCTGACGGCCACGGCGGCGCCGACACTGCCGAAATTATCGTTAATGTCACGGGTGGTATTAACAACACTCCACCCGTTGCAATAGACGACGTGGCGACGTTGGTTTCCAGCGATAGTGTTTTGATCGACGTTTTAGGAAACGATATTGATGCCGATGGAGACGCCCTTGTTATAGTCAGTTTGACTCAACCCGCTGGTGGTCAAGTGGATATCTTGGACGGGCAAGTGATCTTTGTTCCCGACGCTGAGTTCACTGGCCAAACAACCTTCGAGTACACCGTCGGTGACGGCCACGGCGGAACCGATTCGGCTCTTGTGACGGTCGATGTTTTCGAGATTGACGTTGCGGTATTCCAGCAGGGGCTCGACGGTTACGAGGGTACGGTCGATACGTACATTCGCGGTGCTCGAGCGAATCGAAGTTATGGAGAGGTCGCTTCACTGAATGTGGATGGTCGTTCTGGTCGCCAACCGGTGCAGACCCTTATTCGTTTCGAGGAGATTTTCGGCGGCGGAGAAGGGCAGATTCCGGAAGGCGCTGTCATCCTGTCCGCTCGCTTAGATTTGCGTATCTCCAATTCCGGTAATCCCATTTCCGTGCATCGCATGGTTTCCACATGGGACGATACGATCACGTGGAATGCCGCAAGCGGTGGAATCCAAGCTGACGGCAACGAAGCGGAAGTTGAAGCCGATGTTGTCACTGATCGTCTCCGCCGTGGATTGCGAGGGATCGATGTTACGGCCAGCTTGCATGCTTGGGCCGACGATCCGGCGTCTAACCTGGGTTGGGCATTTTTGCCGACGGGTAACAATGGCGTCGACTTCGATTCGTCCGAAGGTCTATGGGCGCCACGGCTGATCGTCGAGTTTGCCATTCCTGCTGTGGCGGGTGTCGATCCGGGCGGGAATGATGGCGGCGGCGACGGTGCTGGCGGCGGCGACGGAAATGAGAACCCCGGTGAAGACCCCGCTGGTGCGGGCGACGTATTGTGGGACTGGAATGATCATGAACTCGGTAACCGAATTGTCCTCGAGCGAGTGAATAATCGCATGGAACTGGACACGGCGGTTGAGAATGACTGGACTGTGTTGGTCGACGAAATATTCGGCCAACTCAACGCAGAATTCTAGTCGCGATTTGCTAGGCGAAACTACCAACAGCTCCGGTCGTGAATGCGATCGGAGCTGTTTCGTATTCCCCTCCGTCGCGAGCCACGATCGATAATGGATGGAGTCAGTCATTGTAGCTGGGAGTTTCGGAGATTAACGATCCTCGTGCGTTGGTAGTCACCCTTTTTGGGACCATCGACACTGCGATAATTTTCGTTACCATTGTGGATTGGGTAATCACCTTTCAGTACTCAACTACTTACGGCAGGGAAACAGACATGAGACGATATTTTGCGTTGTTGTTGCTACTCGCTATTTGTTCCGCGTGTACCAACCCAAAACCCGATACTCTCGTCGAATCGGGGTACGAGCAAGCTGAAGAGTTGCGTTCAATGCTCGCCGAACCTTAATCGTTTATTGCCTCGGCGTCGGCAAATTGCCGTAGTTGGCACCAATCGCAGCGCAGTCAAGGCCACGCGGTTAAATCGACGTACATCAACTGTTAGCGAGATCAGCGAATCTGACTAACGACGGATTAGTAGACGAAAATGAATACCGCTGAGCCAACGTCGGAAATGATCGATTTCTATGAACGACGCACCAACGAGCATATCGAGCGCGTTCGACACTGTCTTACCTTGCTGGCGGATGCCACCGAGTATGCAACGGAGTTGGCGGAACGAGGACGTATTCACGACGCGTCTAAATTTGGTTTGGACGAACGAGAATCGTACATCTGGCTCACCGAATTTCATCGCTGCCGGCAAAACGACGAGCCTTTCTCTTATCCCGAAGGCGTGGAAGCTCGCGTCCGCGAAGCGGTGAAGCATCACGTGACCACAAATCGCCATCATCCAGATTTTCACGATGACGCCAACGATATGACAGATGTCGACCTTGTTGAAATGATTTGCGACTGGACTGCGATGTCGCAAGAGTTCAATCAGGACGGAGGCAGCGCGAGGGGCTGGGCAGATAAGACCATCGGCAAGCGAGTTCAATTCAGCGAGGCGAAACGTCTATTCGTATATGAAATGATCGACTTGCTAGATGCTAAGTTGATCGCGAATTCGCGCAGACTCCATGATTGAGTGTTGCACAAGCCGTCCAACTGGGGCGTGCGGCCTCTCTCGCCCGCAGGGAGTCACCTAAGCTCTCAGGTGAAGCAAAAATGCAAACTCCGCAGCTATTCAACGAATACTGGGATTCCACATATGGAGATTGTTCGCCAATTGGCTATCTGCTTCGCAATGCGCTGCCTGAACGCTGGGTGAGGTTTCATTCTCTGCCGGAATCGAAGCGGTATGCCGATGATGAATCCGAATGCCTAATCATTTTGGAACGTCAAAACGCTGTACTTAGCGCGCTATCGCCACGGAACGCGGATCTCGTTTTCATTTCATGCGGTTATTCGGAATCTGTTGATCCAAGTCGCACCGAGGCGGAGTTAAATGTCGTCGACCCGACCGCTCAATTTTGGCGAACAATCGTCCAAAATGAAGAAGACGATTACAAGAATTATTGGCATCCATTCATGAGTGTTTGGCCGTGGACGACTGGTGCGTTCGATTCAATTCTTCGATTGGTGGCTGATAACACCATCGCCCACACGCTGATTGTCAATCCAAAGGATCATTGGGTATTCCATCCGTACGATGGCGGAGTGGATGTAATTCTACGCTCGGTGGATGAGCGGAATCAACTAAAGCGGAAGTTCCAGGCTTGGTTGTCACAGCGTTCGGACGGTCTTTGAGACGCGGGAGTTACTGAGCTGAAGTCCTCATCTTCTTGTCCCCTAATTTTCTTGCCACTCTCATTTTCGTTGCCGCACATTACATCTAGAACCGGAAAAGTTTCCAATTGCCGCGCCGCGCGTCATACCCTTGAGGCCTCTCCACCTCAAAGATTCAACAACGCGGCAGCGACAAATGGAAGGACATCACCGCTGTTTTAGTGTCGCGTCGAACCGTTACATCAAAGCGGGTTCGATTTGATCGGAGACCTGCTTGGAATTTCGAATGCGTCGCTTGTTTTCCGCTTCTGCCTGTTGGCGTTGAGCTTCCCGTTCGGCTTCCGGGCTGAACTGGACTGCAAACGCAGAGAACGAGCATAGCGTTACCAAGGCGCCCAGTACTAGGAATGCCATTGGCCAAGGCATGGCACTCTTGAATAGGAATCCTGCGGCAACTGCACCGACATTTCCACCGGCACCAACGATTCCGGCTACGGCACCAAGGGCCTTCTTGTTGACGAAGGGCACGACGCTAAAGGTGGCTCCTTCCGACATCTGTACAAACAGGCTGAATGCGATCATGGCGGGAATGGCCAAACTCAGGATCGACATTTGCGAGAAGAGCATCAGCGATAGGCCCGTACCGAACAGAGAC